>JBGSBQ010000451.1:0-3852 GCA_041730475.1 Sphingomonadaceae bacterium | reverse complement strand
TGGCGACGGTACGCTGATCAAGGAGTTCGAGCAAAAAATCGCCCGGCTGCTGGGTTTCGAGGCGGGCATCTTCTGCATCACCGGCACCATGACCCAGGCCACCGCCCTGCGCATCGCTTGCGCGGAGCGCGGCAGCAAGCTTGTGGCACTGCATCCGACCTCGCACATCCTCAAGCACGAACGCGGCAACCATCAGCTGTTCGACCATTTTCATGCGCTGCCGATCGGCGATCCGCACCGCCCGTGGACGCTCGATGAACTGAAGACCATCCCGGACCAGCTGGGCGCAGCCACACTGGAGTTACCGATGCGCGAAATCGGCGGTCAGTGCCCATCGTGGCAGGAACTGGACGACATCAAGGCGTATTGCAAGGCGCACTCGATTCATCTGCACATGGATGGCGCCCGCCTGTGGGAAACCGCCGCCGCTTTTGGCCGTCCGCTCCAGCAGATCGCCGCCGGCTTCGACTCGGTCTACGTCTCGCTGTACAAAGGCTTGGGCGGCATGGCAGGCGCCATGCTGCTGGGTAGCCGTGACTTCGTCGCCAAGGCGCAGGAATGGTTCCGCCGTCAGGGCGGCAATGTTTACCGCCGCACGCCCTACGTGGTCGCTGCAGCGATGCAGTTTGAAGAACGGCTGGCCGCCATGCCCGCCTATTTCCGTCGCACCCAGTGGCTGTACGAGGTGCTGCGCGAGTTCCCGCTGCTGGTCCCGAATCCCGCCGCGCCGCAAGCCAACATGCTGCACCTGCACCTGCCGGTCAGCCGCGCGCGCGCCCACCAGATCCGCAGCCAGATCGCCGAACAACACGGCATCTGGCTGTTCAATGGCGCCAACCACGCCGCACTGCCAAACCGCTGCTACACCGAATGGTATGTCGGCGATAATCTGCTCAACCTGCCGGACCAGCGCGTGCGCGAAATCCTGGCCCTGTGGACTACGGCGCTGGCCGCCCATTAATCCTGCTTCAGCCGGATTTGCGGAGCATCGCGCGACCGGCTACACTGCGCCCTCTTTCAAGTTCGAACCCTACCATGACCTTCCAAGCCCTCGGCCTCATCGATCCTATCCAGCGTACCCTTGAGGCGCTGGGCTACCGGGACCCTACGCCGGTCCAGAAACAAGCTATTCCCGCCGTACTGGCCGGCCGCGACCTGATGGCGGCGGCGCAGACCGGCACCGGCAAGACCGCCGGCTTCGCGCTGCCCATCCTGCAGCGCCTGACCATGGATGGCGTGACCAGCCCGCAATCGGTGCGCTGTCTGGTACTGGTGCCGACCCGCGAACTGGCCGAGCAGGTCTACGACAGCTTCCGCCGCTATGGCGGCAACCTGCCATTGCGCTCCTATGTCGCCTATGGCGGGGTACCGATCGAACCGCAGATCAGCAAACTGCGCAAGGGGCTCGATGTGCTGGTGGCCACGCCGGGGCGCCTGCTGGACCTGCTCGATCAGGGAGCGATCAGGTTCGACGCGCTGCAAACGCTGGTGCTGGATGAAGCTGACCGCATGCTGGATCTGGGCTTTGAACGCGACCTGGATCGTCTGCTGCTGGCAATTCCAAAGCAGCGTCAGACCTTGCTGTTCTCGGCCACATTTTCGGACGAGATCCGCAAGCTGGCGAACGGCATGCTGAAGGATCCGCTGTCGATTCAGGTCAGCGCCAGCAATACCGCGACCAAGACCGTCAAGCAGTGGCTGATCCCGACCGACAAGAAGCTGAAGCCGGAACTGCTGCTGCATCTGCTGAAAAAGCTGCACTGGAAGCAGGTGCTGGTGTTCGTCAAGACCCGCAAAGGCGTCGAACAGCTGGTCAAGACGTTGCAGGAACATGGCATCAGCGCCGATTCCATCCATGGCGACAAGACCCAGCCGGCCCGCCTGCGGGCGCTGGCCCGCTTCAAGGCGGCGGAAGTGCAGCTGCTGGTGGCGACCGACGTCGCCGCGCGCGGGCTCGATATCGAGGCCCTGCCGCAAGTCGTCAATTTCGATCTGCCCACCGTTGCCGAAGACTATATCCACCGGATTGGCCGTACCGGCCGCGCCGGCATGGAGGGCGAAGCCGTGTCGCTGGTGTGCGCCGATGAAGTCGATCTGCTGAAGGCGATCGAGACGCTGACCCGGCAAGTGATACGCCGCGCCGAGGAACCTGGCTTCGAGGCCGACCACCGCGTGCCGGAAACCGGTCCAGCCGGTGCGGCAGCAGCGGCGGCCAAGAAAGAGGCGGCCGCCGCGCCAAAAAAGAAACGCCCGTTCACCGGACCAGCCGGCGGCAAGGCCGCAGCACAAGCCGGTGGCAAGGCCGCTGCCCCGGCTGGCGCCCGTCCCGCCTCCGTACCTGGCGGGCGCCCGCGCACGGCCGCAGCCGCCCCCAAAGGCGCGGTGATCGTCACCAATGGCCGTGGCGCCAAGTCGGTGGCCCGCTCGGCTGGCAAGGCTGCCGCCCAACCGAGCGCCCGCAAAGGCAAGCCGGGCGGACGATGATCCGCCCCGGCCTGATAAAATAGCTACCCTCGCGGGGCCGCGCGCCTCAGGCTACACGTTGGAGAATTGAATGCAGCAATATCAGGATCTGATCAAAACCGTATTGGAAACCGGCAGCTGGCAAGACAACCGCACCGGCATCCGCACCCTGAGCGTGCCGGGCGCCATGATGCGCTTCGACCTGCTGAATGATGGCTTCCCGGCCGTGACGACCAAGAAGCTGGCCTTCAAATCCGTGGTCGGCGAACTGTGCGCCTTCCTGCGCGCCTCGCGCAATGCAGCCGAATTCCGCGCGCTCGGCTGCAAGGTGTGGGATCAGAACGCCAACGAGAACCAGCAATGGCTGGCCAATCCGTACCGCCTCGGCGAGGATGACCTTGGTCCCGTGTACGGCGTCCAGTGGCGCAACTGGCCCGGTTACAAACTGCTGGACGCCGACCAGGGCGCCCAGATCGCCGACGCGCAGCAGAACGGCTTCCGTCTGGTGGCTCCGATCGAGGATGAAGGCGTCAAGAAAGTCCTGCTGTACAAGGCCATCGACCAGCTACGCGAGTGCCTGGACACCATCGTCAATAATCCGGGCAGCCGCCGCATCCTGTTCCACGGCTGGAATCCGGCCGTACTGGACGCCGTCGCCCTGCCGGCCTGCCACCTGCTGTACCAGTTCATCCCGAACGCCAACACGCGCGAACTGTCGATGTGCCTCTACGTGCGCAGCAACGACATCGGCCTCGGCACCCCGTTCAATCTGGCCGAAGGCGCCGCCCTGCTGCAACTGGTGGCGCGCCTGACCGGCTATACGGCGCGCTGGTTCACCTATTTCATCGGCGACGCCCACATCTATGAAAACCACATGGAGATGGTGCAGGAACAGCTGAAACGCACGCCTTTCCCGGCGCCCAAGCTGGTGATTTCCGACCGCGTGCCGGACTTTGCCCAGACCGGCAAGTACGAACCGGAGTGGCTGGAAAAGATCGAACCGTCCGACTTCTCGCTGCAAGGCTATCAGCACCATGCACCGCTGACCGCACCGATGGCGGTATAAGCGGCCGTGATCCGGCTCGACTTCATCCCCGGCACCATCTGCGACCAGCGCCTGTGGTCACGGTTAGTGCCCTTGCTGGGCGACGGCGTGGACTGCCACTATGTCCCGCTGGATCAGGCCAGCGACCGCGCCGGCATGCACCAGCTGATCGCCGACCACAGTGCGCCATCCACCCATCTGGTGGCGTTCTCGCTGGGCGCCTATCTGGCCGTCGAATATGCGCTGGCACACCCGCAGCGAGTGCAATCGCTGGTGCTGATCGCCAATTCAGCGCGTGGCCTGAGCGACACCGAAATCCAGACCCGCCTGCGCATCATCCCCAT
>JBGSBQ010000450.1:0-3855 GCA_041730475.1 Sphingomonadaceae bacterium | reverse complement strand
ATCGCTCATAAAAATCCATCAGGAAATTCACCCCGGCGAATATGGGGCGGCTTAGATTGCACTTTGGTATTTTATGAGCGATTGGCAGACCTGACCCCGGTTTTAGGGCTTATTGGGTGACGCGGAATTCGATGCGGCGGTTGCGGGCGCGGCCGTCGGGGCTGGCGTTGTCGGCGACCGGACGGTCGGGGCCTTGGCCGGAGACGCTGATCATGCCAGCGCCTATGCCATGCGCCGTCAGATAGCTGCGCACCGCTTCGGCTCGCGCCTGGCTCAGCGCGAGGTTGCTGTCGCGCAGGCCGAGGTTGTCGGTGTGGCCGATCACTTCGACTTTCTTGTCTTTGACACGCTGCAGCGCGCCTACCATCTCGTCGAGAATCGCTTGGCCGGCGGCCGTCAGCGTCGCTTTGCCACTGTCGAACTCGATGATGCGCTTGTCCAGCGTGGTGTCGAGCAGCGCCTGCTCGGTGGCGCTGACCCGTAGCCCGTTGTTGACGATGTAGGTCGGATTCAGGCTGCTGGCGATGTCGCTGGCGATCTGCTGACGCTGCGCTTCGTTGGCCACTTCGCCCCGAATCGTGACGTTGTTGCCGTCGATTTTTAACAGGCCTTTGCTGACCAGCTTGAGATTCGGCGTCAGCAGCTTTTGCACGTACCCGCTCCAGTTCGGCGGCAGTACGACATTGCCGATCGCCAGCTGGTCGACCACCCGCTCGGCGCCATACAACTCGCGCAGGCGCACCAGCATTGCAGCTTTGCTGGCTTCGTCCGGCACCGTGCCGCTGATCAGGATCTGGCCCGGCTTGGGCGTGGTCAGCGCCGGCATCTGTGCCAGCGCTGACGCACTGCACAGGCAGCACAGGGTCAGGAGCCAGGGCGCATACATCATCGTGCTCTCCTTTATGAGAAAGTGGCGTGGAACAAGGCCTGCGCGGCACGCAGCGTCAGCTGGCCTTGCGCCAGGCAGGCCGATAAGCGCTGGGCATCGGGGTCGCCGGCGATCAGTTCGTCGACCCAGTCGGTGTAATCGAAGCGGATTTGCTGTTCTTCGGCACAGTGCGGGTCGATGATCGCTTGCAGCGTTTCCGGCGCGGCACCGGCGAAGCCGATAATCAGCACGGGCCGGCCGCGCAGTTCGGTCAGGCATACGCAGAGCTCGAAATCGGCTTGCTGCAAGAACGGTGCCACCAGCGCCAGCCAGAAGGCAGCCACCAGACCGCGCTGGCGCGCCGCCGGCGGCAGCGGTAGCACCAGGCTTTTATCGAGCCGGGCCGCGCCGCTACGCCGCACCGGTTGCAGCAGCAGCCCCAACGCCAGAATCATCTGGCGCACCGAACTGCGTCCCAGTTGCGCCTCCAGCCCGGCCACCGTGTGGGCGTCGAGGAAGTCGTCCAGCATCTGCGCGTGGGCCGCATCATCGGGCGTGAGCTCGACCACGGTGTGGGCCAGGACTTGCAGCGATGGCTCGGGCTCGGCCGCGTCGAGTACGTTCGCAGCCAGCAGTTCGAGCTGGTGCCACAACGGTGCCAGCGCGACCGGGCTGGCGGCAATGAAGGACTGCGGCTGGCCGACCTCAAACACCCCCATCGCTAAAAAGGGAAAGCGCCGTTGCGACTGGTCGTGGCTGGCAATCAGGTGGCCGGCGATGGCGCGCCGGCTGCGCGTACCAAGGAAGGCAAAATACAGGGGGGCGGTGGCATCGTAATTCAGCTTCCAGCGGGCGTCCGTGCTGAGCTGGTTCATGGTGTCGGCCAGCCATTGGTCCAGCAGGGCCACCAGCGTCAGGTTGTCGGCCGCTTTGATGAAGTCGCTGCGCGCGGGGATCTTGCCGAAGTAGCCGATGCGCACGGCTTGCGCGGGCCGCGTCATGGGCTGGCTCCGACGATGGTGTCGGGCAAGCTCATGCCCCGGAAGCCCTGCTCCTGCGGTGCGCTGGCGTTGCTGCCGCTGGTTTCCGGGCTGCTGGTGATCTTCAGGTCGAGCGCGACGGTGATGGCGCCACTGCTCCAGCGCAGCTCGTAGACGCCGCCTTCCTTGCGCTGCTTGCTGGCGGCGTCGATCATGCGTTTTAAGCCGAACTGGCCCGGCTCGTTGAAGATGTCGACGCTGCGCCCGTCGAAGCCGACCGCCGAGATGCGGGCGCCCGGTACACCTTGCGGGCTGGGATGGACCATATTGCTCCACTGCGCGGGCGTGTTGCGATAGCGCAGTTGCTGGCCGTCGATCTCGACCGTGTATTCCAGCGTGCCGGGCGCGGGCATGGGCTGGATCTGGAACACCGTTTGCGCCAGCGCCGATGCCGTCGCCACGCCGCCGGCGCCGATCGGAGCGATCCAGCCGGGGAAGCGGGCCAGCACGGCCGGCGTCAGCGTGATGCCCATATCGCCCCAGGTGCGGGCCGCCAGCACGTCGCCGCGCCGCACCACCAGCGGCCCCATCGCGCTGGTGACGAATTTGGCGATCTGGCCATCGGGGCCGAAGAACTGGGCAATTTCGGCGGTGCTGGCCTCGATTCGTGCGGCTGGCGCGAACGGGTACTTGTTGGCCAGCGATTTTTGGAATGGATCATAGACCTGCGCCAGCCATGTCTTGTTGATCTCGCTTTCGGCCGGGCGGATGATGACGGCAAAGGTCTGCATCAGCGGCCGCACCAGAATCGGACGGATGGCTTGTTTCTGGCTGTTGCTGATGCCGGTCAGCATTTGCTCGTCGACGTATTTGAGCGCATCGGCCAGTTCCGAGCCGCTGCCTTCCAGTGTCTGCTGCATGAACTGGCGCGCGCCGGGACCGGGATCACCCTGGTTTTTTAGCTGGTTCAAGCGGCTGCGCAATTTGGACAGCGTGTCGAGATAGGTGCGCAGCAGCGAGGCATTCTGATCACCGGCTGCCACCAGTCTGGCCACACCGGCAAACTCGCGCCCGACCGGCCCCATGGGCTTATCGAACTTGCTGGCGTCAAGCTGGAGGTTGAGGTTGACATTGCTGCTGACGGGCGACGGCGCGCGCCGCAATACCGTGGTCTTGAACCAGTTGAGCAAGCCGGTCTGGGCCTGCTTCATGCTGGCGTTCATCAGTGTGGGATTGTCCCACGCCGTTTGCTGCGAGATCGTGGTCAGCAGCTTGGCAATCGGCGAGGTCTGCGGATCACCGAGGCGGTTCATGGCCACCACTGCGCTGTCGAAACCGTTCAGGTTGGCGATCGTAATGCCTTGCACGAATTGCTGCCACTGCTTGGCATAGTCGGCCTTGTACAGGTCGATCAGACCTTTCTGTATTTGCTCGGGACTGCCCTCCAGCGTCAGGTCGTCGCGGGCGGCGGTTTTCAGTACCCAGTCGGCGCTTTGCAGCTCATGGGTGGCGGCGTCGCGGAACGCCGCTTCAATATATTTTTCCCACGCCTCCAGCGTGTAGGCGCCGGCGATGGCGTGACTGCCGCCGACCAGTAGCTGATCCTGCTCGCCGAGGATGCGCGCCACCGTCATGGCCGGGAAACGGGTGTTGGCGCGGGCCCGGATCTCGGCATACACGCGCTCACGGGCCGGCAGACCGCGCACCACGCGGCGCAGGTTGTCACGCGCCTGGTCGACCAGCGCCAGCTTTTCGTCGATGCGCGGCCAGGAGGGATCATCGATCTGGGCCAGGTAGAACGTCATCAGCCGTTCCGCGCTGCGAATCAGTTGCTCGCGTGGCATGCTGCCCCGGTTGCTCTCCAGCCAGCCGCGCCAGTAACGGGTCAACTGGTCGTTCAGATGGCCGGGCTCGGCATGGGATTTGTCGGCCAGCATCAGATAGGTTTTCAGCGCGTTATACGCATCCTCGGCATTCAGTGGCGAGGCGTCCAGAAATTGCTGCCCG
>JBGSBQ010000449.1:0-3859 GCA_041730475.1 Sphingomonadaceae bacterium | reverse complement strand
TGGCTGCCCGGCGAGGCCTGCGTTGCATTGGCGCCTGCGGGTGGGGTCGGTGGGGAGGTCATTTGACGGCCAAATTTGTCATATTCATGTCGCTATGGTAACGTCATAATCGTCCTGCGAAAACGGTTGTGACGAGCCATTACAAAGTGTTACAAACTTTACCCAATAGGTCTTACCCACGGGAATAAAGCATCATACACTCTGGTCATGGAATCGGCGCCCTTGCAGTCCCGCTGACGCAGGCATCAGAAGAGGAACACCATGACTATCGACCACAAAAAAATACACGCGGCAGCAAGCGCATCTTTTTGCGTTCGATTCTCCATGGGCGCGCTGGTCGTATGCTGCGGTTTGCTGGCGGCGCCATGGGCTCATGCCGGCGGTGACCCCATGGGTGACCGTGGTGCGCGCCGCGATGACCGCGGTCCGGCGCCGGTACGCGAAGTGTCGCGCGAAGTGCAACGCGACCTGATGATGCAGAGCCCCCAAGGTATGCAGGTGCAGCGTGGCGTCGATCCGCGCCAGCTCGACCCGCGCAGCTACGAAGCACGTGCCGAGGAGCAGCGCCGCGCCATGGAAGCGGCGGGCCGCAATGCCGAAATGGGCCGTCGCGCTGGCCGCTTGACGCCGGATGAACGGCGTGACCTGCGGCGCCAGATCAACGAGGCCGGGCAAGACCTGTACGCCAATCCGCCGCAGCACCGTTAATTGCAATTTGCTTGCTTGTCCGTATTATTATTGATATAAAGCAATAATACGCCGGGCAGGTGTATGCTTTCCGCACATTCCTCCCAATTCTCTTGACCTGAGTGTAATATTAATTTATTAAACACAATGGTTTGAGTCGATTTGTATCGGCTTGCCGCCGGCATGGAGGAAACCGTGGTCCAAGAAGTGACATCCGCAGCGCCGTCAGACGGGCAGGGGCCAGCAGCCCAGAGCGCCGCCATGCCTGCCGGCTTGCTGTTGCGCCCGGATGGGATCTATCTCGATGGCAACACGCCGTCGGCGACCTTGCTGGCCACCATCAACCAGATCTTTGCCACGCCCGCCTTCCTGCGCGGACTGGATTATCAGGCCCTGATTGACGCACTGTATCCGCTTGGCCCCTTGCCCGCCGGCGGCCGGCCGGCGCTGCGACTGGCCGCCGGCATCGTGCCTTTCGATCCGCAGCGCCGCGCGCTGTACAAGACTCCGAAGATGGGACGCGGCTATGCCGAGTATTTGTTCTAGCCGCTGTTTCTGGATGAGATGCTGCTGCCCGATGGCACGCTGATACCGGAGCGCCCGGTGCGCCTCGATGTCGATGAATTCGTGGCCGACATGTGGTTCAAGGGCATCCGCTTCGGCATCGATGTCAAGGCGGTGGCGGCCGCGATCCAGTCGGTCAAACCGGCCCGCATCACCGTGGCGCAGGATCTGGCGCCGACCCCGGGGCAGGACGCGCTGGTGGTCGAGGTATCGCAGGACATCCACCGCAGCGATGCGCCGCGCGCGCGCAGTGACGGACGGGTTGACCTGCTGAGTTTTCAGAACCGGTTCCCGCAGATCCAGCAGAATATGCGGCTGCTGAAGAAAGAGCCACCGCTGGCCGGGCTGCCCGGGTATGACCTGGCTGGCCGCATCACGCCGCCGACCGCGCCCAAGGATCTGGAACTGCGCTTCTGGGCTGGCGATGGCACGGCCGTCGAGGTGCAGGCTGGTGGTGAATTCCTGGTGTCGACCCGGGTCGGCTTCCTCAACGTCGACGCCAAGTCGAGCCGGATCTCGATCACCGACAAGATCATCAGCACCGAGGGCGTCAGCGGCCGCACCACCGGCAACCTGGAGCTGGCCGGCGCCTACGAGGAATATGGCGACGTGCAGGAACTGCGCGACGTCACCGGTGGCGACATCACCGTGCATGGCCATGTGTATGGCAACATCACGTCGCGCGGCGGCACGGTGCTGCTGGGGCAAAATCTGGTCGGCGGCAACGTCGTCAATGCCGATGGCGACATCACCATCAAGGGTGTGGCCTCGGGCGCCATCATCCATAGCCGCACGGGCTGCATCCGTATCAAGCGTGCCGAGAACTGCGTGATTTCGGCGCCGCGCATCGAGATTGAAGAAGCTTCGAACTGTGAGCTGGCCGCCGACGATATCGTGCTGGCGCTGGCCGAGGGCTGCGCCGTGGCCGGGCGCAATGTGGCGATCGAGAGCTGCGGCCCGCGCAAGCGCACCGAGATGCTGATTTATGTGCTGGTGCGCGATGTGTCGCAGTTGGATGCCGAGATCGTCGATCTGGAGTTGCGGGTGGCCGCGTTTGCGCAGGCGAATGCAGCCAACCAGGCCGAAATTGCGCGCATCAGCGAACTGCCCGACGTGCGCCGCTATCTGGCGCTGTCGGCACGGCTGCGTACGCAGGAGGTGGTGCTGACGCCGGAGCAGGGCCAGTCGCTGCGCAAGATCGCTGCTGCCGTCAAGGACGATGTGCAGGCCATCACCAAGGCCATGCAGGACCTGAAGGCGGGCAGCGCCCAGCATCAGGTACTGCGCGAGCGGGCCGACCGCGTCATCGCCCAGAAGGCTGAAGCAGCAGGGTATGCACGCTGCGGCCTGCATCTGGTGGACGGTGAAACGCTGGTGCGCACCTTGCCGTATCAGGGCTGCAGTGAACCGCTGTATCTGCTGCCGGCCAAGGAACTGAAACAGCGCTTGCGCGGTACGCCGGTCAGCGGTGAGATCCTGCTGGCGGCCAGTCATGGATCACTGGACTGGCACCTCGCCGGGCACCGGTCCCCCTAGCTTCATGCTACTCTAGCAGCAGCGATAACAAGACCAATAAAGACTCAACGTGGGGAATACAGTGTCAAACGACCCGATGGCGGTGGAACAATTTGCGGGCGATGACCTGCCATCGGCGATCGTCAAACGCGACAACGGCGTGTACTTTGACGCCAAGGCCAGCGCCTTGGCGTGTCAGGCTGCGGTCAACCAGGTGTTCCTCGGTAGCGCCTACTTTGCGGGCCTCGATTATCCGGTGTTCCTGCGCGCCCTGTACAACTGTGGTCCGGAGCTGCCCGCGGCGCTGAAAGACAAGCCGCTGCTGCGCTTTGCTGACAGCGTGCAGCTGTTCCCGGCGCCGCGCCGTGAGCTGTACAAGTCGGTCAAGATCATCAACGGCGAAGCCGAGTATTATTTCGAGCCGGTGTTCTTTGAAGTGCCGGATATGCCACCGCAGCCGGCCAGGCTGAAATTCGATGAATTCGTGTCCGACATGTGGGTCAAGGGTATCCGCTTCGGTATCGATGCGCCGGCCGTGCAGGATGCGATTGCGTCCGGGCGGGTGATGCGCATCATCGTGGCGCGGCGCCTGAATGCGACGCCGGGCCAGGACGCCGAAATTGTCGAAGTGTCGTCCGATATCCATCGCAGCAACGCGCCGCGTGAGCGGGCCAATGGCCGGCTTGACCTGCACACCTTCCAGAACCGTTTCCCGCAGGTGAAACCGCACATCAAGTTGCTGCGCAAGGTGCCGCGCGCACCCGGGGTGCGCGGTTTCGAACTGTCGGGCATCGTATTGGAGCCGCCGGTGCCGAAGGATATCGAGCTGTCCAGCGTGGCCGGTACCGGCACCGTGATCCAGCACCTGCCCGAGGGCGAGTTTCTGGTGTCGGCGGCCGAGGGCTTTCTCAGCGTGGATATTGGCAGCAAGCGCATCTCGATCGGTCCCAAGATCATTAGCCGCGAGGGTGTCAGCGCCCGCACGACCGGCAATTTGCTGCTGACCGGCGAGTATGAGGAGTTTGGGGAAGTGCAGGAGCAGCGCGTGGTCGACGGTGGCAACATCACGATCCACGGCGACGTGTTCGGCAAC
>JBGSBQ010000448.1:0-3860 GCA_041730475.1 Sphingomonadaceae bacterium | reverse complement strand
GCTCGGTCTGACCGAACGCGGCAAGACCGTCCATCTCAGCACCACGGACCCGGCGGCGCACCTGACAACCACGCTGCCCGCCACGCTGCCGGGTCTACGCGTCGACCGCATCGAACCCAACGCGGAAACCCAGCGTTACATCGACAACGTGATGGCCGCCAAGTCGCCCGGGCTGACGCCGCAACAACAGGACTTGCTGCGGGAAGACTTGCGCTCCCCTTGCACCGAAGAAGTGGCAGTCTTCCACGCCTTTTCCAGGATTGTCAATGAAGGCCGCAGTGCCTTTGTCGTGCTCGACACAGCACCGACCGGCCACTCATTGTTGTTAATGGATGCCACCGGCGCCTATCATCGGCAAACGCTGCGCGAATTTCAGTCCCATACCCCGGGTCGTTTGACGACACCGTTAATGCGACTGCAAGATCCAGCATGGACCAAAATCATTTTGGTCAGGCTACCGGAAGTGACTCCGGTGTCGCAGGCGGCTGCGCTGCAAGTCGACCTGCGCCGCGCACAGATCGAGCCCTACGCGTGGGTGGTCAAGAAAAGCATCCTGGCGGCCGGCACCCATGACCCGCTGCTGAGCGCCCGCCTGGCGGGAGAGCAGCGGCAAATGCAGCGGATCGCCAGCGGCCTGGCAACGCGCACCTTCATCGTGCCATGGCGCACCTGCCCGCCAGTTGGCCTGCGCCAGCTAGCGGCGCTGGTGCATCGACCGCCGCAGGAAGCGGAAGCAGGCTGAGATGCCGGTCAGTCGTTGCGCATCTGCGCCTGCGACACATTGCTGGCCGGCGGCACGCTCTGCGTCAGCCACACATTGCCGCCGATGGTGGAGCCGGCGCCGATGGTAATCCGCCCCAGCACCGTGGCGCCGGCATAGATGACGACATCGTCTTCCACGATGGGGTGGCGCGGCACGCCCTTGATCAGCGCCCCCTGCTCGTCGGCCGGGAAGCGCTTGGCGCCCAGCGTGACATGCTGATACAGGCGCACGCGCTGGCCGAGGATAGCGGTCTCGCCGATCACCACGCCGGTGCCATGGTCGATGAAGAAACTGCCGCCGATCTGCGCCGCCGGGTGGATGTCGACGCCGGTCAGCGAACGGCCGATGTCCGACACCAGCCGCGCCAAAAACGGCACGCCAAGCCGGTGCAGGCTATGCGCCAGCCGGTAGTACAGGATGGCGATGGTGCCCGGATAGCACAGCATGATTTCCGCCACCGAGGTCGCAGCCGGATCGCCGGCATAGGCAGCCTGCACGTCTGACACCAGCAAGGCACGTAAGGCCGGCAGGCCGGCGGCGAAATCGCGGGTGATCTGGTGGGCGCGGCAGGTCAGCGCATCCTCGCATTCGCTATAGTCGGCGGCGACATCGGCGCTGAACTGCAAGGCGCGCCGCACCTGCTCGACCAGCCGGTTCAGCGTCGTGTTCAGGGTATCGCCGACGAAGTAATCGATGCTCTCGTCGGTCAGGTTGGGCCGCCCGTAATGGGTCGGGAACAGCACGGCCTGCAGGCCGTTGATGATGATGCTGAGCGCCTCGCGTGACGGCAGTTCGCGCACCTTGCCCTGGTGGCGGATGTTGTGGGTGGCTTCTCGCGAGACGCGCAGTTGCTGGATCACGCGGTCCAGGTTCCATTGGGTCGGCTTGACGCCAGTGCCGTCATAGGTATCGATGGTCATGATGTCGGTATCTCTTGGGTATCTCTTGGGGTATCGCTTGGGTGCCGCTCGGCTGAGGCGGTGTTGAGTTAAAATGCTGCCCTATCCGAAGAATGATAAGCTTTTAATGAATATTTTGCTGACACTGCTATTGGCTGGCCTGACCATGGTCGGCCCGCTGGCCATTGATACCTACCTCCCTTCTTTCCCGGCCATCGCCCGCACCTTCGACGCCAGCCCGCTGCTGATGCAGCAGACACTGAGCATGTTTTTGTTCTGTTTTGCCTTCATGATGCTGTTCTACGGCACGCTGTCGGACTCCTTCGGGCGCCGTCCGGTGATCCTGGGATCGCTGCTGCTGTACATCGTGGCCTCAATCGGTGCCGCGCTGGCGCCGTCGTTTGGAGTGCTGCTGACCTGCCGCATCCTGCAAGGCCTGGCCGCCGGCGCTGGCTCGGTGGTGGGCCGCGCCATCGTGCAAGACCGCTTCAACGGTGCTGAAGCGCAGAAGATCATGTCCCATATCACCATGGTGTTCGGGCTGGCACCGGCGATTGCGCCCGTGCTGGGTGGCTGGCTGCAAGTCGGATTCGGCTGGCGCTCGATCTTCTGGTTCCTCGGCGCATTCGGCATCCTGATGCTCATCGCCGTGCAGCGCGGGCTGCCGGAAACCCTGCCGCTTAAAGAGCGCCACCCCTTCCACCTGAAAGTCATCGCTGCCAATTACTGGAAAGTGCTGTGCCACCGCCAGTTCCTGCTGCTGTCGGTGGCCGTCGGCATGACCTTCGCCGGCTTTGCACTGTATATCGGCTCGGCCGCCTACTTCGTCATCAACATCCTGCACCTGAACGAGACCTCGTTCGCGTGGCTGTTCATCCCGCTGATCAGCGGCATGGTGATCGGTTCCGGCTTGTCAGCCAAGTTCGCGCACCGCTACTCGCCCCTGACGATGATACGGACCGGCTATGGCCTGATGACGCTGGCGGCGCTGGCGAATGTCGGCTACAACTACTTCTTCCCGGCTGAAGTGCCGTGGGCCGTACTGCCGCTGTTCGCGTATTCGTTCGCGCTGGCGCTGTCGATGCCGCCGATGACACTGCGCGCGCTCGACCATTTCCCGAATAACGCCGGGCTGGCCTCGTCATTGCAGTCCTTCATCCAGATGATCCTGTTCGCTCTGGTGTCCGGGCTGGTGGCGCCACTGCTGTTTGACAGCGCACTGAACCTCGCATGGGGCGTGCTGGCCGGACTGGTGGTCAGCCTGCTGGCCTGGTGGGGTGCGCAGGCCAGCAACGTCAAGGCCACGGGGTCGGATTAAGGCTCTCGTATTGCGGGCCGCCCGCCGCCGGTTCAGCGGCGTCCTGCCGCGCACTGGGGCGCGGCTCGCCCAACGCCAGCAATTCACGCCGGGTGGCGACGAAATCGGCGCTGCTCAACGGATGGGCCGGATCGGGCCAGTGCTCGATCGCCCAGAGCTGCAGCGCCTCGTAGCGCTGCCACAGTTCCTGCAGGAACGCCGCGCGTTGTTGATTGTGTTCCATGCCAGCTCCAGAGTCGGTTTTCTATCACTTTAGGCTGAGTCGCCCGACGATCTCTGTGCGTTGACACACGTTACGAACCGCTGTGTTCTAGACATCGTGCAACAATGACCATAACAAGCATGTAAAATCATGCTCTGATCTACCTACCGACGACCCCGATGCGCCTGACTTCCTTTACCGATTACTCGCTCCGCACCCTGCTCTACCTGTGTGCCCATCGGGACAAGCTGGTCACGATCCAGGACATCGCCGATATGCACAATATCTCCAAAAACCATCTGATGAAGGTGGTCTACCAGCTGGGCCAATCGGGCATGATCGACACCGTACGTGGCCGCAATGGCGGCTTGCGCCTCGGGCGCGAACCGAAGGACATCAATATCGGCGCGCTGGTGCGTGAGACCGAAACCGATTTCTTCATGGCCGAGTGCTTCGACCGCGCCAGCGACACCTGCCCGCTGACACCGAGCTGCCGCCTGAAAGGTGCACTCTTGTCCGCCACGCAGGCCTTCCTGGCGGAGCTGGACAAACTCACGCTGGAAGACATGCTGCCCGATGCTGGTGCTGGCATCGGCCTGCCCGCCACCGCGCCGCTTGAGAAACCGGTGCGCTTCGTGCGCCGCCCGGTCAAATAATTTCGACGCAGACGCAGCTCAG
>JBGSBQ010000447.1:0-3865 GCA_041730475.1 Sphingomonadaceae bacterium | reverse complement strand
AGCGTCATGAGCCGGTTCCACCTTGCCAGCATCGACCACCCCGCTCGGTTGGACTTAATAGTCTCGGCCGCATCGAAAATCTCGACCATCAAGCCGTTCTTGCGGGTCGTGCCGACCTGCACTCCATCGGCCTGCCTGCGTATGAGCCGCGCAAACACAAAGGCAAGGGCGATGGAAATCGTGAAGGAGAGCAATACCACTAAGGCCACCTCGCCCGCCAGCATATAGATGACCCATACAAAGAGCAGCGCAAAGGGGAGGTCTGCAAGTGCAAAGACTGAGGCAGAAGACAGCAGCGAGCGAACCTGGTCATAGCCGCGCAACTGCCCAGCCATGGTCCCAACCTCGCCGTTGCCGGCATCAAGCCGCACTGCCAGCGCACGGGCGAAAAAGAATTCTGATATCTCCTTGTCGGCGTCGGCACTCGCGCGCTCAAGCATGTTCGAGCGAACCACGCGCAGGACAAAATCGAATGCCGCGGCAATGGCCACGCCAAAGGTCAGTACCCACAGGGTGGCGTAACCGGCACTCGGCACCACCCGGTCGTAGACTTGCATAGTGTAGAATGAAACACCGAGCGCCAACACATTTATGACCACGGTGGCCAAAACTGAGTTAATCACCGCCTGCTTCTGGCGCCACATAGCGTCAATGAATACTGGTAGTGCACGCTGCGGCGATCGCGCGGCGGCACTAGCCGGAAAAACAGGTGCCGCGTAAGTCAGTTCACTTTCAGCAACCGACCACAGAGCGGACTGTCCGCCAGCGACGATACGCAGAAGACCTGGGGCCTCCCATTGTTCCGCAAGCGCCCACCCCTTTTTATCGCTAAATACCAGGAGAGGGAAGTCTGCCGGCCCGGGTTCGCGGGCATCTAAAAGTGGCGCAGCCCAACCCAACGCTTCACTTAGCGTCAATAGCTGTTCAAGTGAGGGGTCGCCGGAAATTTCAGGCACATTATTTGCCCATGAGGGAGCAAGTTCAATCCTGCGTCTGCGAGCCAGTTCCGCAACGAGTTCAACAATTTCTAGGCTCATTGACCTTGATCCTTCTGGGCCTGAGGCGTCCATCGCCCACTTCGCATTAGCAGGCGCGAGGCCGAAGCCATGGCGCTGATACGAGCATCAACTTCGCTAATGCGCGCGGTCATCGATTCACGCACGGCATTCATCACGTCGAACCAAGTTCGACGGCCAGCAACGAACTGACGCATAAACGATTCCGTGACAGCGGTAGCTGAAGTGGCAGAGATTGCACTGCTCGCCGCGCGATCCTTGGCGACGGCATTTTCAAGCTCATCAACCTCTATCTGCTCCCTCAGTTCACGCTCGTTGGAAAGTAGAGCAATTTCAGCGCTCGCCTGACGCTCGCGCGCCACTGACACCGCTGAAAAGCGAGACAGCCCACCATCGGTCTGAGCCCTCAAAACGACACCAACCCGATCTGGTCCAAAGGTCGGCTTCTCATACTGCGCATTGAGCTGAGGGAAGATCGCCGCTTTACGGACCTGAACATCGGCGGCTGCGACAAGAACATCGGCATTGAGCTTGCGGCGCTTAGGGTCGAAGGCCAACGCCTGCTCCAGCAGACCTTCTTGGTCCGGATGGTGTATTACTGGGTCATAACTAATGATAGAGGTAATGCTGAACGCCGGGTCCCCGGTCAACTCACGCAGTCGTGTCAGCGCCATGCGCCGCTGGCCAAAAGTGATAGACTTTTCTTGCGCAACTTGCGCCGCACGCGAGCGAGCCAACTCGAGGTCTGCAGCAGGGCTAATCTCATTAGCGACACGACGTTCCATTGAATCAACTAGCTTTTGGTACTCTCCAAGGCTCTCGTCAAGGATCGCTTCGCGCTGGATAAGTCGTTGAAATTCGAAGTAAGCTGCACTCACCCTCATCGCAACATCGAGTTGGGCCTCGGATACGGCGAATTGGCTCGCCATTAGCTGGGCGCGGCTCATTTTAATCATGCCGGTAATCCGCCCCCCAGTCCAAAGAGGCTGCTCTACGGAGAGCCTGTAGTCACTAGAAGAAGATCCAGACGTACCGCCAAGCAATTCCAAGCTAACGCCCGGAAAGCGCGCCCACTTTGCCCCCCCAAGGCTGGCGCGGGCGGCACGCTCGGACGCCCTAGCAGCTGCAACTGTTGGGATGGTTCGGGCTGCCAGTTCAATGGCGGTAACCAACTCTGCAGCATCTTCGCCCATGGCGAGAAGGCCACTATCTGAACTTGGTACGCCTGCCTGGGCCTCATCGCCTAAGAATACAGGCTCCACGCTTGTCTGGACCGGCGCGGGTGGCCCTTGAACGTCGCCCATTTCCTGCGCCTGCACCGAGCCAGGTAACCACATGAAAAATGTGGCATAAACGAATAACGGAGATACTCTAATCACAAAAATTATTTCCAAGTTTATCTGGGATCAATATAAAGTTCAGGGCCATTATCTGGTGTGGCCTTATAGTGCAATCGTTTAGTACAAACATTAGTATCATATGCTGCACATGTTTATGCCATCTACGCTGGCCGCTACGCATAACAAATGCAACGATGCCGGTTGGGTACGCGCGCTATTGACATTTGATTACGGTAACGCCGAGCGGCGCTGTCAAATATCTGGCACACAAGTTATTGAATTTTTTGCATGATATGTGAACAATGAGCCATCGATCGGCGAAACGAAACCCCGTTAGTGCCCCATCTATTTTTCAATGAACAAAACTCAAAAACGCCAAGAATATGATACGAAATAACATTTTGCTTTCAACTTGCGAATTCGATTTTGACTTACTAGGTTCATGTTATGGACCTAGCATCGCTTCTTGCCCAATTTAAACCCGGCGACGACACACATAAAATTTGCATTCCGCCCTCATGGCATCAGGGCCGCACTTCGTATGGCGGTCTTAGCGCTGTGCTTGCTTATCAGGCAGCCAAGTTGTCTGCAGACAACCTTCCGCCCTTGCAATCGGCCCAGATCGCCTTCGTAGGGCCTCTGGCGGGCGACGTTGAGGTAAGCGCCCACATTCTTCGTCGCGGTAAGAACACGGCATTTGTTCAGGCGGAGATTAAGGGCGCGGACGGCGTTGGCCTGATATGCACGTTCATTTTCATGAACCGTCGGCAGAGCCATTTGGACTATATCAACATCGCGCAGCCCGAATTTCCGCCGCTTCCAACCGCGGACAATGTACGCAGCGGCCCGCCGGAATTTTTCACGGGCCATATGCAATATCCGGATAAGCGGCTCGAACTGGGCTTGGCCACCAATCGGCTCGCATCATGGCACCGCTTCGCCGAACATGACGGGCTTGACCATATTGCAGAGCTTCTCTGCATTGGCGACGCATTGCCGCCGTCCGCGATGGGATTGATGACCGAAAAGGGCATGGTCAGCTCAATGAACTGGCAGATCAACATGCTGACGGATACGCCGACGACCGACGATGGATGGTGGTATCTCTCCAGCGAAACGCATCACGCCGCCAACGGCGCGAGCAGCCAATATATGACCGCATGGAACAGCCGCGGCGAAGCGGTGCTTACCGGCATGCAGTCGGTGGCAATTTTCGCTTAACCGTCAGGTCAAGCGCACGGCCTTACCCTAACGCCGCCTGTTTTTCCTCAGCGAGGCGGTCCAGTTCGGCGCGGCTTTTCTTTTCGCTGGAGGATTTCAGCTGGCCGCACGCCGCCATGATATCGCGGCCGCGCGGTGTGCGTACGGGCGCGCTGATGCCGGCTTCAAAAATGATGCTGGAAAAACGCTTGATGCGTTCTGGATCCGAACATTCGTAAATCGCGCCAGGCCATGGGTTGAACGGTATCAGATTGACCTTGGCCGGCAATTTATACTGGCGGATGAGGC
>JBGSBQ010000446.1:0-3865 GCA_041730475.1 Sphingomonadaceae bacterium | reverse complement strand
TCGCCGGGCTTTTTGCCCTCTTGTGCTTGCTTATTGCCGTCTTTGTTCTCTGAACCCCAACGCGGGTCGTTCAGTGACAGCTTCAAGCCGATTCTTTTCATTAGATTGGAGACGCGCATGCTAATGGGATCCGACATGGGTGAAGGTTGGACTACTTTCTGACGGCTCGCCTGCCGACTGCTGGGCCGCCTCAATGATGGCGGCGCGCAGCAAATCGAGACCGGCGCCAGTGCGGGCGCTGATGAAAACGCGGGAAATATTACCATATTCATCACGTTCCACCGACGGCTCCAACCCGGCCGCGTCGATCTTGTTCCACACCAGAATCTGCGGAATGTGATCGGCGCCGATTTCCTTCAGCACCAGGTTGACTTGTTCGATCTGCTCCATCCGCACCGGCGAGGCGGCATCGACTACATGCAGCAGCACATCGGCATGGATGGTTTCCTCCAGCGTGGCGCGGAATGCCGCCACCAGCTGGTGCGGCAATTCGCGCACAAAACCGACCGTATCCGACAGTACCACGTTGCCCACCTCCTCACCCATATAGACCCGGCGCGAAGTCGTGTCCAGCGTGGCAAACAGTTGGTCAGCGGCGTACACGCCGGCCTTGGTGACGGCATTGAACAGCGTCGATTTGCCAGCATTGGTATAGCCGACCAGCGAGAACGAGAAGGTCTGGCTGCGGCCACGGGCACGGCGCTGGGTCTCGTGCTGCTTGCGCAGCTTGGCGAGCCGCGCGCGCAGCGCCTTGACCCGCTCACCGATCAGGCGGCGGTCGGTTTCCAGCTGGGTTTCACCGGGACCACGCAAGCCAATCCCGCCCTTTTGCCGTTCCAGGTGGGTCCAGCCGCGGATCAGGCGCGTGGCCAGATGCTGCAACTGGGCCAGCTCGACCTGCAGCTTGCCCTCGTGGCTCTGAGCCCGCTGGGCGAAGATGTCGAGGATCAGGCTGGTACGGTCCAGCACCCGAATATTCAGGCGCTTTTCCAGATTGCGCTGCTGGGCTGGTGACAGGGCGTGATTGAAGATGACGATGTCGACTTTGTTGTCGAGCACAGCCAGACCGATTTCATCGGCCTTGCCGCTGCCGACAAAATAGGCCGCATCCGGACTGGAGCGCTTGGCCGTAATGGTCGTGACCGGTTCTGCCCCGGCGGACCGGGCCAGCAACACGAGTTCCTCGACACTGGCGGCAAAGTCGCCCTGGCCGAAGTCGATGCCGACTAACGCTGCACGCATACGACGACCAGGCTAGGTAAGAGTAAGCGACGTGGCAAGCTTATTCCGCGTCGGATTCAATGTTGAGATTGACAGCGCGGGCTGGCACGACGGTCGAAATGGCGTGCTTGTAGACCATCTGGGTGACGGTATTGCGCAGCAGGACGACGTATTGGTCGAAGGATTCGATATGGCCTTGCAGCTTGATGCCGTTGACCAGATAGATCGAGACAGGGACATGCTCTTTGCGCAAGGCATTGAGGAATGGGTCTTGTAACAGTTGCCCTTTATTGCTCATAACAGCTCCGTTTTATGTTGTTGTGTAAGAATTGGAGGCGATTTACTCAATTTCAAGTACAGCACTCAATGAAATCACTGAGCGGCTACCGAAACATCGTTCGCCTTGCGGAGATAGGTGCTTCGGAGCCACTGTAACCTGTTTTCAGTTTTCTTGCAGGGAGACCCTGTAAAAAAGTTTAAGATTTCTGCGTTTTGGCAAATGGATTTTTGCCGGTCCGCAGTTCGATGCGCAGCGGCGTACCAACCAGCGCAAAGGTGTCGCGGAAATGCTTTTCCAGGTAACGCTTGTACGGCTCGCCAACGGCTTCCAGCGCGTTGCCGTGGATAACGATCACGGGCGGGTTCATGCCGCCCTGGTGTGCATAGCGCAGCTTCGGACGGATCGAGCCCTTGCGGCGCGGTTCCTGCTTCTCCACCGCTTCGATCAGCGCACGCGTCAGCTTCGGCGTCGACAGATTGGCGGTCGCTGCCGCATACGCTGCATCGACCGACTTCATCATCGGGGCGATGCCCTGCGCCTTCAGCGCCGAAATGAAGTGGGTCTTGGCGAACGACAGGAAGTCCAGCTTGCGGTCGATATCGATCTTGATTTCGTCGCGCTCATCCGAACGCAGGCCGTCCCATTTGTTGACGGCCACCACCAGCGCGCGGCCGGTTTCCAGCACGAAGCCGGCGATGTGGGCATCCTGCTCCGAGATGTCCTGCTGCGCGTCGAGCAGCAGCACGACCACGTTGGCTTCCGAGATCGATTGCAGCGTTTTGACGACCGAGAATTTCTCGATCGCTTCAAACACCTTGCCGCGGCGGCGAATACCGGCGGTGTCGATCAGCGTGTACTGCTTGCCATCGCGCTCGAACGGAATCTCGATCGAATCGCGGGTCGTGCCCGGCATGTCGAAAGCGATCACGCGCTCCTCGCCGACCAGCGTGTTGATCAGCGTGGACTTGCCGACGTTGGGACGACCGACCAGTGCGATCTTGATGCCGTGATTGTCGCGCGCCAGCTCTTCCGGATCTTCCGGACGCTGGGCAAACGCCAGGTTCAGCGCTTCTTCGACCAGATCGGCCACGCCGTCACCGTGCGCGGACGAGATCGAGTACGGTTCGCCCAAGCCCAGTTCGTAGAAGTCGGCGACCACGGCGGTGTAGCGCATGCCTTCCGACTTGTTCACGACCAGCATGACCGGACGGCCGCTTTTACGCAGGAAGTCGGTAATGGTTTTGTCATGCGGCGTCAGACCCTGACGACCGTCGACCAGGAACACGACGATGTCGGCTTCCGCGACGGCCTGCTTGGTCTGCTTGGCCATTTCATGCATGATGCCTTCCTTCGCCACCGGCTCAAAGCCGCCGGTGTCAATCACGAGGAAGGGACGTTCGCCGACACGGCCCTCGCCATAGTGACGATCGCGCGTCAACCCAGGCAAGTCCGCCACCAGCGCATCGCGCGAGCGGGTCAGACGATTAAACAGAGTCGATTTCCCAACATTGGGTCGACCCACTAGAGCGATTACCGGCTTCATTTGTACTTACTCGACCGCGAGAGCGGTCACTGTCCCTGATTGGGTTTGAAAAATCAAATTCGCGCCTGCGATCAGCGGCACCGATTGTATCGGGCTGCCGTCGGTGCTGGCGCGACCTAAAAAGGCTCCATCTTCCCGCGACAGGAAGTGAACCACACCCTGGTAGTCGCCGACCGCAACGAAGCGGCCGTAGGACAGCGGGGTCGATAAGCGGCGGTATGCCAGCGTATCATTTTTCCATGCGCTCGTGCCGGTTTCGCGGCTGTAAGCGGCGACTGCACCCTTGTCGTCGGTGACGAACACGAAGCGCTGATCGACGGCTACGCCGGTATCGGACGAGGTTTCTTTATTCCAGCGCTGCACGCCGGTGGTGGCGTCGAAGCAGGCCACGCGGCCCTGGTAGGTAACGGCGCAGATGTCTTTTTCGTAGACTACCGGGGTACCAGCGATGTCCGACACGCGTTCCAGTTCGGTGGCGCCGCGCGGTTCGGCCACGGTCACTTCAAAGCGCGGTACGCCGGCCGCCAGCGACAGCGCCAGCAGCTTGCCGCCCGGCTGGGCCACATACACGTTCGGACCGCTGATCACCATGCCCGGCGCATTGCGCAGGGTCAGGGCCGGAGTGCTGCGGGTCACGGTCCAGCGCTTGGCGCCAGTCTTGGCATCGAAAGCGGTGATCAGGTTATCGACACTGCGCACCACCACGATGTCGGTGCCAACCACAGGCGAGGACAGCACTTCGCTGGAGGCTTGCGCCTTCCACAGCGGCTTGCCGGCGCCGTCAAACGCCAGTACCTGGCCCTTGACGCCACCCCCCACGC
>JBGSBQ010000445.1:0-3867 GCA_041730475.1 Sphingomonadaceae bacterium | reverse complement strand
CCTCCGCAGTTGCTGGTCGATTGTGGTGGGGTCGGCTATGAAGTCGATGTGCCGATGAGCACGTTTTATAATTTGCCGGGCGTAGGCGAACGCGTGGTGCTGTTCACCCATCAGGCCATCCGCGAGGATGCGCATCTGCTGTTTGGCTTTGGGCATGCCGAGGAACGGGCCGTGTTCCGGCAGCTGATCAAGATCAGTGGCGTCGGGGCGCGCATGGCCTTGTCGATTTTGTCGGGCATGTCGATTGCCGATCTGGCCCAGGCCGTGACCCTGCAGGAGGCCGGGCGGCTGGTCAAGGTGCCGGGCATCGGCAAGAAGACGGCCGAGCGCTTGTTGCTGGAGCTGAAGGGCAAGCTGGGCGCCGATCTGGGCGCGGTGGGCGGCGTGGCGGCGGTGCCGGATGCGCAATCGGATATCCTGAACGCTTTGCTGGCCTTGGGCTATTCTGACAAGGAAGCGGTAGCGGCGCTGAAGACGGTGCCGGCTGGCAGCGGTGTGTCCGATGGCATCAAACAGGCGCTGAAGGCGCTGTCCAAGGGGTAAGCGCGCATGAGTATCCAGACCGACAGTTTTAGCGAGCAGCGCATCATTGATGCGGCGCCGTCGTCACCGAATGAGGAGGCGATCGAGCGGGCCTTGCGGCCCAAGCATCTCGATGAGTATGTCGGGCAGGCCAAGATCCGCGATCAGCTGGAAATCTTTATCGCGGCGGCGCGCAATCGCAAGGAGGCGCTCGACCATACTTTGCTGTTCGGGCCGCCGGGGCTGGGCAAGACCACGCTGGCCAACATCATCGCGCGCGAGATGGGCGTGAACCTGCGCCAGACTTCGGGGCCGGTGCTCGAGCGGCCCGGTGATCTGGCTGCCATCCTGACCAATCTGGAAGCGAATGATGTGCTGTTCATCGATGAGATCCACCGACTCTCGCCGGTGGTCGAGGAAATCCTGTATCCGGCGCTCGAGGATTACCAGATCGATATCATGATCGGCGAGGGCCCGGCGGCGCGCTCCGTCAAGCTGGACTTGCAGCCGTTCACCTTGGTCGGTGCTACCACCCGGGCCGGCATGCTGACCAATCCGCTGCGTGACCGTTTTGGCATCGTGGCGCGGCTGGAGTTTTACACCACGGACGAGCTGACCCAGATCGTCACCCGCAGTGCGGCGCTGCTGAAGGCGCCGATTGCGCCGGATGGGGCGCTGGAGGTGGCGCGCCGCGCGCGCGGCACGCCACGGATTGCCAACCGCCTGTTGCGGCGGGTGCGCGATTATGCCGAGGTCAAGGGCAACGGCGATATCACCAAGGCGATCGCCGATGCGGCGCTGGTGATGATCGATGTCGATACGGTGGGCTTTGATGTGATGGACCGCAAGCTGCTGGAGGCGGTGCTGTTCAAGTTTGGCGGCGGCCCGGTCGGCATCGGTAATCTGGCGGCGGCCATCGGTGAGGCGGCCGATACCATCGAGGATGTGCTGGAGCCATATCTGATCCAGCAGGGCTTTTTGCAGCGCACCCCGCGCGGGCGGGTGGCGACGCCGGCCGCGTATAAACATTTCGGGGTGACGCCGCCGCGCACCAGCCCGAACGGCGAGCTGTGGGAACTGTGATGCAGATCTGGGTCGATGCGGATGCCTGTCCGGCTGTCATCAGGGAGATTTTGTACCGCGTGGCCGAGCGCGTGGCGCTGCCGGTGACGCTGGTGGCGAACCAGTTGTTGCGGGTGCCGCCGTCACGCTTTGTGCGGGCGCTGCAGGTGCCGGCCGGCGCCGATGTGGCCGATCAGGAGATCGTGCGGCGGCTGGCGCCCGGCGATCTGGTGGTGACCGGTGATATTCCGCTGGCGGCTGCAGTGCTGGACAAGGGCGGCTTTGCCTTGAACCCGCGCGGCGAGTTTTATACTGACCAGAATATTGCGCAGATGTTGAGCATGCGCGCCTTCATGGAGGAGTTGCGCGGCAGTGGCGTCGATACGGGCGGGCCACCGCCGTTCAGTCAGGCTGACCGGCAGCAGTTCGCGAATAGTCTGGACCGGCATTTACGCAAGGTGTTGCCGGTTGCCAGCGTCGTTCCCGCGCAGGCGGGAACCGATGGCGTGCCGCCGCAGAGCGATTATTCCTGACGCACCCAGGTTTGCGAGCGGCCCAGCATCGGTACGCCGATGTAGCCGCGCACGTTGAGTTTCTTGCCGCCATCGGTCAGGTTCAGCTTGCTGCGGTAGACCTTGCCGTTGTCGGGGTCGAGGATTTCACCGCCGGTGTAGTCGCTGCCATCTTTCTTCAAGCCGCTCATGATGACGAGGCCGATCACCGGCTGGTCTTTGCGCGTGCCTTCACATTTTTCGCATTTCGGGTTCTGGTCTTCGCTGGGGCCGCGGAACAGCTTTTCGATCTGGCCTTGCAGCGCGCCATTGCTTTCGGTGATGCGGATCAGGGCTTTCGGCTTGCCGCTGACGTCGTCGATATTGCGCCACAGGCCGACGGGGCTGGCGTCGTCAGCGCGGGCGGCGCTGCTGGCCCGCGTGGCGCCGAGCGTGGCGGCGCGCAGCAGGGCCAGCAGGCTGGCGCTTTGTTTGGTGTGGGGCATGGTGTCTCCGGGGTTGTGGGTTGTTGTTGTGCTATGAGTGTAGCGCACCACGCGGCGCTGGCAAGCGGGGCGGCGAAAAATATGATCGTTCGTGCTATTTTTTTACAACAGTGGCGCTGGCGTGCGGGGATGGGATAATGGCGGCTGTCATTCATCGAGGCGGGGGAGCGTGTATGTCGGAACTGGATTTGCCGAGTTATCAGGACGTGGTGGCGGCGGCGCAGCGCATTGCCGGGGTGGCGCACCGGACTCCGGTGCTGACCTCGCGCACGGCGGACGCGGAGCTGGGCGCGCAGCTGTTTTTCAAGTGCGAGAACTTGCAGCGCATGGGGGCGTTCAAGTTTCGCGGCGGCTATAACGCGTTGGCCAAGTTTGATGCGGCGCAGCGCCGCGCTGGCGTGGTGGCGTATTCGTCGGGCAACCATGCGCAGGCGGTGGCGCTGTCGGCGCAGTTGCTGGGGATGCCGGCCACGATCGTGATGCCGCTTGATGCGCCGGCCTCGAAGATTGCGGCGACGCGCGGTTATGGCGCCACCGTGGTCACCTATGACCGCTACACGGAGGACCGCGAGCAGATTGGCCGCGATCTGGCCGAGCGCCATGGCCTGACCTTGATTCCGCCGTATGACCATGCCGATGTGATCGCAGGGCAGGGGACGGCGGCCAAGGAGTTGTTCGACGAAGTCGGCCCGCTGGATGCGCTGTTTGTCTGTCTCGGCGGCGGTGGCTTGCTCAGCGGCTCGGCGCTGGCGACGCGGGCGTTGTCGCCCCGTACCAAGTTGTATGGGGTGGAGCCGGAAGCCGGTAATGATGGCCAGCAGTCGTTCCGTAGCGGTCATATCGTGCATATCGAGACGCCGCAGACGATTGCCGATGGTGCCCAGACCCAGCATCTGGGGAATCTGACCTTTCCGATTATCCGGCGCGATGTCGACGATATTCTGACCGTCAGTGATGCGCAGCTGGTGCAGGCGATGCAGTTCTTTGCGACGCGCATGAAGCTGGTGGTGGAGCCGACCGGTTGTCTCGGCTTCGCGGCGGCGCGCGCCATGGGCGAGCAGTTGCGCGGCAAGCGGGTGGGGGTGTTGATTAGTGGCGGTAATGTGGATATTGCGCGCTATGCAGCGCTGCTGGCGACGCCCTGAGGTGACGAAAAAAAGCCGCGCAGCTTGGTAGGCTGCGCGGCTTTTTTGTGGGGCAAGGCCGTATTGTCGTTAAGTTAAAGTGCCGTAGCGTGGGCTTGCACCCCAAGACCAGATCTGGGGTCAGACCCGGCGGGTCTGACC
>JBGSBQ010000444.1:0-3872 GCA_041730475.1 Sphingomonadaceae bacterium | reverse complement strand
CATGGCGGCCATGGGGACGGCGATGGATACCCAGTTTGACTATAACGTCGAGCTCGGCAAGAAAGGCTCGGATGATGCGGTAGTGGCCAAGGCGCAGGCGATGCGCCAGTCGCTGATCATCTCCGGCGTGACGCTGTTGCTGATCGGCGGCATCAGCGTGGTGATCACCCGCAGCCTGCTGCGTCAGTTGGGCGGTGAGCCCGATTATGCGGCGGACATCGTCAACACGGTGGCAAATGGCGACCTGAACGTCACGGTACAAACCAAACCCGGCGACACCAGTAGCCTGCTGTACGCGATGAGCACCATGGTCGACAACCTGTCGCGCGTGGTGCGTGAAGTCAACGACGGCGCCGAAGCGCTGGCCAGCGCCTCCGAGGAAGTCAGCGCCACCGCCCAGTCGCTGGCACAGGGCGCCAGCGAGCAAGCCGCCGCCGCCGAAGAATCGAGCGCCGCCATCGAACAGATGTCAGCCTCGATCGCGCAGAATACGGAAAACGCCAAGGTCACCGACGGCATGGCCGGCAAGGCGGCGCAGGAAGCCGCCGAGGGTGGCGCGGCGGTGCGCTCGACGGTAGCAGCGATGCGCGAAATCGCCAAGAAGATCGGCATCATCGACGATATCGCCTACCAGACCAATCTGCTGGCACTGAATGCGGCCATCGAAGCGGCACGTGCCGGCGAACATGGCAAGGGCTTCGCCGTGGTCGCGGCCGAGGTGCGCAAGCTGGCCGAACGCAGCCAGGTCGCCGCGCAGGAGATCGAGACCGTGGCCTCCAGTTCGGTCAGTCTGGCGGAAAAGGCCGGCGGCCTGCTCGACACCATGCTGCCCAACATCAAACGCACCTCGGATCTGGTACAGGAAATCACGGCCGCCTCGGAAGAGCAATCGGCCGGTGCCAGCCAGATCAACACCGCCATGAGCCAGCTCAGCCAGACCACCCAGCAGAACGCTTCCAGCTCCGAAGAACTGGCCGCGACGGCCGAAGAGATGAGCGGTCAGGCCGAGCAGCTGCAGTCGACCATGTCCTTCTTCAAGGTGCGCTAAGCGCGGCGGCGCGTCACTCGACCCGGTACGCGTCGCGGTCGAAGTGGCGTGTCAGGCGCCGGTACTGGAAAGTAAAGCCGGGCCACAACGTGCTGTTCCTGCCGGTGCTACTCAGGTACCAGCTCTTGCAGCCTGAGGCCCAGACGGTACGGGCCAGGCGCTGCTGCACGGTGGCATTGAACTGGCGGCACACCTCCGGCTTCACTTCCAGCGTGCGCAGCCCCTCGCGGCGGCGCAGCTGCAAGGCCCCCACCACATAGCGCACGGCCGACTCGATCATGTAGATCATCGAATTATGGCCCAGCCCCGTATTCGGGCCGATGATCAGATAGAAATTCGGAAAGCCTTCCAGCGTCGCGCCCTTGTAGGCTTCCAGCCCGCCGGCGGCGGCCTCGCTCAACAGCCGGCCGCCGCGGCCCTGCACCGGTATCGCGCCCAGCGTGTGCTCGACATCGAAACCGGTGCCGAAGATGATGGCGTCAACCGCGCGTTCGACGCCATCGGCGCTGACCACGCTGCTGGCCCGCACTTCGGCAATCGGCGCCGTCACCAGCGCCACATTCGGCCGTCCCAGCGCCGGATAGTAATCATTCGACAGCAGCAAGCGCTTGCAGCCGGCCGTATAGCTGGGAGTCAGCCGGTCGCGCAGCGCCGCATCATGTGGCAGCTGGCGCTTCAGATGGTGACGGGCCTGCGCCTCCACCAGCCGCATCAGCATCGGCCAGCGCGCAAACGCCAGATAGCGCGCTTCCAGCGCCACATAGGTCAGGCCCCGATATAACTGCTGCAACGGCGCGACATGGCGCAGCAGCCAGCGCTCACCGCGACCGATCGGCCGATCCGGGCGTGGCAGCACCCACGGCGGGGTGCGCTGGTACAGGTCCAGTTGCGCCACCTGTGCGGCAATCACCGGCACGAACTGGATCGCGCTGGCGCCGGTGCCGATCACGGCCACGCGCTTGCCGCGCAAATCGTAGTCATGGTCCCAGTCCGATGAATGGACGGTCTGGCCGCGAAACTGCGCCAGACCGGGCAACTGCGGCGCGCTGGCGCGCGACAGCGGACCGATCGCGCTGACCACGCTGCGCGCCGTCAGTTCGCCATGTTTGGTGCGCAGCCGCCACCAGCCCTGTGCTTCATCATAGGTGGCCGCTTGCAGGCCATGATCGAGTTTCAAATGCGGCCCGAGATCGTAACGCTGCAGCAGGCTTTCGGTATAGCGCAGCAGTTCCGGCTGCTGCGCAAAGCGGCGCGACCAGTCGGCATTCTGCGCGAATGAAAACGAATACAGGTGCACCGGTACATCACAGGCCGCGCCCGGATAATGGTTAGCGCGCCAGGTACCACCGAACACCGCCTCCTTTTCAAGGATCACGAAGTCGTGGATGCCGGCCTCGCGCAGCTTGATGCCCATGCACAGGCCGGAAAAGCCGCTGCCGATCACGGCGACCTCGACGTCGGGCTGGTTTGCTTCGGTGTGCGTCACTGTCATGTCACAGGTCCCCGGGTTGCGTCAATCTGACATTATCTGTTGTCAGTCTTTTCACTTTACAAGTGACATCAATCAATGTCAACATTGATCTACCATTGATCTATCCGCAGCAGCCCGCACCCCATGAGCAAGAGCAGCCCCCCCTCCCGCGTCTACCGTGGCGCCAACAATGAGCAGCGCGTCGCCGAGCGGCGCGCGCGCCTGCTGGCGGCAGCCACCCACTGCTTCGGCACCCACGGTTATCACCAGACCACGCTGAAAATGCTGTGCGCCGAAGCGGGTCTGACGGAGCGCTATTTCTACGAATCGTTCGCCAATTTTGACGACATCCTGTGCTGCGCCTACGAAGACGCGGCCGACCGCATGATGGCCGCCGTGGTGGCCAAAGTCAGCAAGGCCGCCGCCACGCCGGACGCGCGCCTGCTGGCGGCGCTGGATTGCTACCTGCGCCTGATCGCCGCCGACCCGGCGCGCGCGCGGCTGGTACTGATCGAAATCGAAGGCGCCAGCGAACGCGCCAACGCCACCTACCGCCAGCGTCTCGACAGCTCGACCGACCTGATTGAACAGCAGATCTGCCACGGCCTGCCGGCCCGGCCTGCCAACGGTCTGGCACCGCGTATGCTATGCAGCGCCATGCTGGGCGCGGTTTACCACATGGCCAAGAACTGGGCGCTGGCCGACTTCAAGCCGGGCCGCGCTGCCATGCTGCGCAATCTGCATGCGGTTTCCATGGCCATCCTCGGCGCGTGGCAGCAGCCCGCGCCATCCCATTCCCCCACCCACAGGAAGTCATGATGGAATTACTCTACGCTGGCGGCGCGCTGCTGGCCGTCGCCCTACTACTCTTGTTGGCATTGATGGCCTATGAACGGCTGGCGCCACTGGCCGCCGCGCAGCAAGGCCTGCGCCTCGAACGCTGGCGCTCCGGCCTGCGGCTGGGACAGGTGCAGATCCCCGGCTTCGACCTGCCCTATCTGGAAGGCGGCCATGGCGCACCACTGGTACTGATCCATGGCTTCGCCGGCGACAAGGACAATTTCACCCGCGTGGCGCGCTTCCTGACGCCGCACTACCGCGTGATCTGTCCCGACCTGCCGGGCTTTGGCGACAGCACCCGGCGCACCGACGCCAGCTACAGCATCGCCGAACAGGTCGAACGGCTGCGCGCCTTGCTCGACCAGCTGGCGCCGGGCCGGGTTCACCTGGGCGGCAATTCCATGGGCGGCTTTATTGCAGCGCAATTTGCCGCCACCTATCCGGAGCGGGTCGCCAGCCTGTGGCTGCTCGATGCGGCCGGTACCGAGGCCGCACAAAGCTCGGACATCCTGC
>JBGSBQ010000443.1:0-3883 GCA_041730475.1 Sphingomonadaceae bacterium | reverse complement strand
CTTCAGCAGATTCGACAGCAGCATGATGTTATCAGGCGTGTCGTCAACAATCAGGATCGTAGCGCGGGACTGCAGGTTCATGGTTGCTCCATTTCTCGTACGGCAGCAGCCAACAATTGGCTTGCCGCCTCAAATTCATACAACGACAGATGTCCATGCAAACGTTTCATGGTCGCCGGCCCCAGCGCCCCGGCTAACATCGCCCGCACGCTATCGAAATAGTCATTGCTGTCACCGCTAAATTCCGCCAGCAGCATCCGCAACTGCGCCACTGCCTCGTGCGCATCGGGCTGCGCCATGTCGGCAGCCAGCAGCGGCGCGGGTACGGCATCGGCTACCGGCATCTGTGCATGATCCAGCCAGCGTGACAGCGCCGCATACAGCTGCTGCGGGTCGAACGGCTTGGTCAGATAATCCTGCATGCCCTCGGCCAGACAGCGCTCCCGCAAACCCGGCTGCGGATCGGCCGTCATCGCTATCACCGGCAGTTGCGCAAAGCGTTTGTCATGGCGCAGCATGCGCACCGTGTCATGCCCGTCCTGCGGCCCCAGTTCCAGATCCATCAGCACCAGCCCATACGACTGCGGCCCGGTGCTGCGCAAGCGCTCCAGCGCTTCATGGCCGCTGCTGACAATATCGACGCAGATGCCCTGCAGGGCCATCAGCTCGGCGGCGATTTCCTGATTCACCGGCTTGCCTTCGACCAGCAGCACGCGCGCTGCATAGCGCTGCGCATGTTCGGGTGCCGCCCCGACGGACAACTGCCCGGCGCAGGCCAGCGGCCGCGGCATCACGAAGGAAGCCAGCGTATCGGCCAGTGCCGACTGGCCGATCGGTTTGAACAGGAAACCGATAATACCGGCCTGCTCCGCCTGCTGCTGCACTTCATCGCGCCCGAACGCCGTCACCAGCACCATGCCGGGCGCGCGCTGCAGGGCACTGCGCCGCACCCGCCGCGCCAGCTCGATGCCGTCGATATCAGGCATCTGCCAGTCCGACAGCACCAGCCGGTAAGGGTCGCCCTCCGCATCGGCAGCCAGGATCGCCGCCAGCGCCTGCGGGCCGCCCGCTGCGCAGTCCAGCCGCAAACCCAGCGGCCGCAGCGCCTCGTGCAGGATCGTCAGCGCCGCCGGGCAATCATCCACCAGCAGCACGCGCGCCTGCTGTAATACGGGCGGCAAGGCCGGTGCCAGCTCCAGCTGGCCGGAGGTCGGCAGCACCAGATCAAAGCAAAACACGGAACCCTGCTCGGGCACGCTCTCGACCCGGATAGAACCGCCCATCAGCGCCACCAGCTGCTGCGAAATCGACAGCCCCAGCCCGGTGCCACCGTACTGGCGGCTGGTCGAGCCATTGGCCTGACTGAAAGCGCGGAACAGTTTGGATTGCTGCTGCGCCGTCATGCCGATGCCGGTATCGCGCACGGTAAACCGCAAGGCCACCTTGCCCGGCTCGATGGCGGCGCCGTCGACCAGCATGCAACTCAATTCCAGCTCACCTTCGGCCGTGAACTTGACCGCATTGTTGACCAGATTGATCAGCACTTGACCAAGCCGCAGCGGGTCGCCGATCAGGTGGCGCGGCACGCCGGGTGGCACATGGAACAGATACTCCAGCCCCTTGTCCGCGGCGCGCTGCGCGGTCACGCTGGCGACATTGGCCAGCACGTCCTCCAGCTGGAACGGAATCGCTTCAATATCGAGCCGCCCGGCTTCGATCTTGGAGAAATCCAGAATGTCGTTGATGATACCCAGCAGCGACAGCGCCGCGCGGTGGATCTTGTTGACGTAATCGTGCTGCTTGGGCGTCAGGTCGGTGCGCAGCGCCAGATAGGCCATCCCGATGATGGCGCTCATCGGCGTGCGGATTTCGTGACTCATATTGGCCAGGAATTCAGACTTGGCGATATTCGCCGCTTCCGCCATCACGTTGGCCGTCACCAGCTTCTGCTCGCGTTCGCGGCGCTCGCTGATGTCGCGGATGAAGGCGCAGAACTCAAAGCTGTCCTGATCGAGCAGCTTGACCTGCGTGATCGCCAGCTCAATCGGGAATTCCTCGCCGCTGCGGCGCAGCGCCTCCACCTCGATCCGGGTATCCAGCACCGTGGTCGCCGCGCTGCCGCCGCCCAGGTAGCGCGCCATGCCGCGCCGGTGATCGTAGCGGTAGCGCGCCGGAATGATGGTCTGGTCCAGCATCTGGCCCAGCGCCTCGGCCCGGCTCCAGCCAAAGATCTTCTCGGCCTGCCGGTTCCAGCCCACGATGCGACCTTCCAGATCCATCCGCACCACCGCGTCCAGCGCCGTATCGACGATGGTTTGCAATTTGGCCTGGCTTTCGCTGGCCATCTGCATCGAGCGCATTACCTCCTGCGTGCGTTCCAGAATGCGCCGTTCCAGATCGCCATTCAGCTCGCGCAGTTCCAGTTCGGCGTCACGCAGCCGCGTCAGCGTCTCGCGGAAACTCAGCACCGCGTTCGACAAGCGCCCGACCTGATCTTCGCGGCCAGTCCCGGACAAGGTGATATCGGTCACGCCCTGCGTCAGTTTTTCCAGCGCCTGCTGGATGTCGGCAAAGGGCTGCGCGGTCTTGCGCATCACCACAAAGATCGACAGCACGATCGCCAGCGCCAGCAGCAGATTGGCGGCCACCGTGTTGTAGATCTGGCGTCGCAGGTCCTGATCGATCTGCTGGCGCGAAATGGCGAGGTCGAGCGCGCCCACCGGATAGCTGCGGTGCGCATCGGTATAACTGATTTCGCGATGCACCCGCACCGCCGCCACCGGCGAGCTCGATGGCGCCACAAAACTGGCCAGTTCGGTGCCGCTCGGCGACAGCACGCGCAGGAACAGCACTTCCGGGGTCGCGCCAGAGGCATCGACCACGCTCGATACCGCCGCGCTGTTAATGTCAAACAGCGGCCGCGCCAGGGCCTGCGCCAGTACCGCCGCCAGCCGTTCGGCGCGGTCGCGCAGGTTCTGCTCGGCCTCCTCGCGCATGGTCTGCATCACGTAGGTGGTGTACACCGCCGTTGACAGCGCCACCGCCAGAAAGATGCCGGCGGCCAGTCGCAGCAGGATATTGCGGCGCCACGCGGCGCGCAGCCGGGCCAGCGGGCCGCCGCCCGCGCTCACCTCGGCGGCGTCAATGGTGATCCCCTTCGACCAGTTCGATCTTTTTGTAGGCGGCGCTGTTGCGCGCCTCCTCGATGGCGCGCCAGATGCGTTGCGCCAGCTGCGGCCGCGCCGCCACCAGCGCATGCGACAGGATCAGGAAATACGGTTTTTCGATCAACGGCAGCGGCAACTGCTCCAGTTGCGGCGCCAGCGGGCCCTTCATCAGGCGCACCGCATCGCTGCCGCCCACCGCCGCTGCCGCCACCCGGCCCAGCAGCAACTTCTGCACCAGTTCATCGGAACGCTGGCTGCCCTCGTCGACTTCGACATGCTGGGCACGCAGCACGTCCCCGACCGAATAGCCAAGCTGGAACCCGACCGCGCCGTCCAGATTGCTGAAGCCCTTGCCGTCCCAGCCAACCTGGCTGCCCTTCTTACGGATCAGCACATAACTGTCGATGTGCATCCGCTTGGACGCATCCGGCTGCTCGCCGCCCGGATATTCCCCCAGCTCGCGCCGGTCCGGCTTGTAGCTGACGGCGAACGCGCCATCGACCGCATTCATCTTGAGCTGCGCCAGGCAGCGCTTCCACGGCATGGTCTGGTATTCAAACTGGATCTGCAGGCGCTGTTCGACCATCTTCAGCAGCGTGAAATTCAGGCCAGTGCCGCTCTTGGTGCGCCAGGGCGGCACATCCTGCTGCTCAAAGCACAGCGTCACCTTCTGCTCGCCCGCCAGCACCGCCGTTCCGGGCAGACACAGTGCGACC
>JBGSBQ010000442.1:0-3886 GCA_041730475.1 Sphingomonadaceae bacterium | reverse complement strand
GGCTGCTGTTGCTGGCCGGGCTGTTGTTCATGATTCGCGACTTGGTGCCGGTGCCGCGTCCGATGATCATGTTGCCCGCCAATGCAGCGCTACTGTGGGGACTGGGCTTACCGGTGATCGGTACCCAGCGCTTCTTTGGTTTGCGGCCCAGCTGGTGGCTGTTTCACAGCGTGTGGATCGTCGGTGTCGGCGGCATTGCCTGGTTCATGCTGGTGGATGCCCAGTTTGCATTCCGGGTGGCGCACTTCTCCTTTATGGCGGCCGTGGTTTTTATTTTGATGGTGCTGCTGGTGCTGCGCCACGGCGAGTCGCATTTCTCTACCTGGTTCTTTGGCGGGCTGATGATCGTGCAGTCGATCGTGGTGCTGACCCGTGGTTTTTTGGCACTGGCCAGCGGCGTCGGCGTCGAATCGCAGATCGATCTGCTGCACCGGGGGGTGGCACAGAGCCTGTATCTGGCCACCGGGAACTTCATGGTGCTGCTGCTGACGGTGGGCTTCATCACCATGGCAACCCGCCGCCTGCAAGTGATACTGGAACGCCGTTCGACGCTGGATCCGTTGACGCAGGTGCTGAACCGGCGCGGTTTTGGCGACATCTATCTGCGCGAGCGGGCGCTGATGCGGCGCGACCCGTCGGTGATGACGATGCTGAGTATCGATCTGGATTACTTCAAGGCGATCAACGACCGATTCGGCCATGCGACCGGCGATCGGGTGCTGGTTGATGTGGCCGACGTGATCGGCAAGGCCTTGCGCCTGACCGACCATCTGGCGCGCTTTGGCGGCGAGGAGTTTATCGTGCTGTTGCCGAATACGGGATTGGATCGGGCTCGCAGCGTGGCGGAGCGGATCCAGAACGCGCTGCGCGCGCCGCGCGCTGACTTGGCCGGCAGCGTTGGCGTACTGCCGACCTACACGGTCAGCATCGGCATCGCCTGCCAGGCTGACGCCGAGCAAGATCTGGATGGCATCCTGATGCGGGCCGACAAGGCGCTATACCGCGCCAAGAAACTGGGCCGCGACCGCATCGAGGTCGCCGAGCCGGTGCCGCCAGCGGCACTGGTGCCGACCGGCGTGCTGCAGTTCAACTAGCGTTAGTTAAACAGGCGCGCCAGCTCCGCACCTGGATCAGGCGCGCGCATGAAGGCTTCGCCGACCAGGAAGGCGTGCACATTGGCGTCGCGCATACGCTGCACGTCGGCCGGCACCATAATGCCCGATTCAGTCACTACCAGCTTGTCGGCCGGGATGCGGTCCAGCAGGCCGATGGTGGTATCGAGCGAGGTCTCAAAGGTGCGCAGGTTGCGGTTGTTGATGCCGACCATGGCGGTTTTCAGTTTCAGCGCGGCGCTCAGCTCGTCGCCATCATGCACTTCCACCAGCACGCCCATGCCCAGCTCGTGCGCGCAGGCTTCCAGTTCGGCCATCAGGCCGTGATCGAGCGCCGACACGATCAGCAGGATGCAATCGGCCCCCATGGCGCGCGCTTCGTAGACCTGATACAAGTCGACCATGAAATCCTTGCGCAGCACCGGAATCGCACAGGCGGCACGGGCCTGCTGCAGATATTCGACCGAACCCTGGAAGAACTGCACATCGGTCAGCACCGACAGGCAGGCCGCCCCGTTGGCGGCGTAGCTGGCGGCGATTTCCGCCGGGCGGAAGTCAGCGCGCAGTACGCCTTTCGATGGCGAGGCTTTCTTCACTTCGGTGATCACGCCAGCGGCGCCGGCAGCGATGCGGGCGCGCAGGCTGGCTTCAAAGCCGCGCAGATCGGCGCGCAATGCGCTATTGCTTTCGACTTCGCTGCGCAGGCTGGCGAAGCTGCGGTATTTTCTTGCAGCGGCGACTTCGTCGGCTTTCACCGCGAGGATTTTATTCAGGATGTCGGACATGATGTTGAGCCTAAAGTTTAATGTTGTTCGGCCAGCGCGAGGCGCAGGCCGAGGGCGACGAACAGGCCGCCCGTGACGCGGTTCAGCCACAGCGACACCAGTGGCCGCAGTTGCAATCGGCGGCTGGCGTAAGCGGTGAATACGGCCAGGCCGTGACACCACAGCATGCCGTTGAAGTTGAAAATGCAGCCAAGGATGACGAAGGCCAGCGCTTTGCTGGGCGCGTCCGCCGAAATAAATTGCGGGACGAAGGCCAGGAAGAACAGCGCCACCTTGGGATTCAGTACATTGCTCAGGAAACCCTGAAAGAAGATGCGCGTATAGGGCAGCGGCGCCGTCGCCGTCGCTGTCGCAGCCAGCGCTGCAGTCTCACCCTGCAAACGGCTGCGCAGCATGCCGATTCCAACCCAGACGATGTAGGCTGCGCCGACCCACTTGACCAGCGTGAACGCAGTGGCCGAGGTGGCCAGCAGCGCCGACAGACCCAGCGCCGCCGCCAGCACGTGCACCATGGTGCCTACGCCAATACCCAGCGTAGCCGCCGAACCGGCACGCCAGCCCTGAGTCGCACTGCGCGACATGATCAGCAGCGAGTCCGGGCCGGGCATCAGGTTCAGCAGCAGTCCGGAGATGATAAACAGCGTCAGGTCGTGGATGCCAAACATGCGCTGCGCTCCTTAGTTGGCGGCGCCGAGGCTTTGCGTGACCTGCACGAACTGTTCGATCTTTTTCAGCGCCGCACCGGAGGTGATGGCGTCGCGCGCCAGCACCAGGCCGGCGCCGATCGAGTCGGCCACGCCGGCGGCGTACAGCGCGGTACCGGCATTCAGCGCCACGATATCGTAGGCTGCGCCGGGTTCGCCGCGCAGCGCTTCCATCATGCGCGCTTTCGATTCGGTGGCATCGGCCACTTTCAGGTTGCGGCTGGCGATCATCTGCATGCCGAAATCTTCCGGGTGGATTTCGTATTCGCGGATTTCGCCGTTGATCAGTTCACCGACCATGGTGGCCGCACCCAGCGACACTTCATCCATATTGTCGCGGCCATACACCACGATCGCGTGCTGCGCGCCGAGGCGCTGCAGCACCCGCACCTGGATCCCGACCAGATCGGGGTGGAACACGCCCATCAGGATATTCGGGGCGCCGGCCGGATTGGTCAGCGGGCCGAGGATGTTAAAGATCGAGCGCACTCCCAGTTCGCGCCGCACTGGCGCCACGTGGCGCATGGCTGCGTGGTGGTTGGGGGCGAACATGAAGCCGATGCCGGTCTGCGCGATCGACTGGGCGATCTGCTCCGGTTTCAGATTGATGTTGGCGCCCAGCGCTTCGATCACGTCGGCCGAGCCGGACGACGACGATACGCTGCGGCCACCGTGCTTGGCCACGCGCGCGCCGGCCGCCGCGGCGACGAACATCGCGGTGGTGGAGATGTTGAAGGTATGCGCGCCGTCGCCGCCGGTGCCGACAATGTCCAGCAGGCCGGTGGTGTCGGCCATCGGCACCTTGGTCGAAAATTCGCGCATCACTTGCGCGGCGGCGGCGATCTCGCCGATGGTTTCCTTTTTCACGCGCAGGCCCATGGTCAGGGCCGCGACCATGGTCGGCGACATTTCGCCGGACATAATCTGGCGGAACAGGTGCAGCATCTCGTCGTGGAAGATTTCGCGGTGTTCGATGCAGCGCAGCAGTGCTTCTTGGTGGGTGATAGGCATGGCAATTCCTTCTTGAATGGGGATGCGCGGGTCACAGCAACAACAGCAGGGCGCACGCGGGCGCCGCAGCGGTTTAGCGGACCAGGAAGTTCTTCAGCAGTGCGTGGCCGTGTTCCGACAGGATGGACTCGGGGTGGAACTGCACGCCCTCGATGTCGTAATCCTTGTGCCGCACGCCCATGATTTCGCCGTCATCGGTCCATGCCGTCACTTCGAGGCAGGCTGGCAAGGAGCTGCGCTCGATGGCCAGGGAGTGATAGCGGATCACCGTAAA
>JBGSBQ010000441.1:0-3887 GCA_041730475.1 Sphingomonadaceae bacterium | reverse complement strand
GGCAGTGCGTGCCGCAGTCATCGAACATGCCACGGCCGACAGTGTCGCTAGTGCACACAAGAACAACCAGCAAAAGCTGATCCATGAGGTTGAGGAGGTATTGACTCAGGCCATTTCACGGGACGTCAACCATCAGGAACTTTGGCAAGTCATGTGGCAGCGCATTGTCTATGCCGGAACGCTGTCGCGGAAGGCCAACGCTGAAATCAAAAGCATGCAGGCGTTGATACCCCTATTCCGCGACCTGGACAATTACCAGCCAGGACGCTATGTATTCGATGAAGGCGAGTGGAATACCTTTTCCGACTACTGGAAGCAGCGACTGCCAAAAAGTAAGCAGGCAAGCTGGATTCAGCTGTCCAAGGCGGATCGTGACTGGAATCCGGCCACCCATTTTGCCAATGCCAAAACAACGCCAGAAGTCTGGAAAGTCCTCACGAAAGATAATGCCAGCTATCCGGGCCTGCGATTTTCCGCCTTACGCCATAAGATCAAGCGCTATTACAACGTTGCAGCACAGCTGCACGGCGATAGCCAGCGCGGCGGCAACCCACTGGACCACTTTATAGATGGCTACCAGTTCAGCCAGGAACACAAAGTTGGCCAGGCATGGCTTCAAGAACGGCACGCACTGGGCTTGGTGCAAGCACGCTTTGAAGCCTTACTGGGCAATATGACTGCCCTGCACACGATGATGGATTTGGGTCTGAAAACCATCAAGCCTGATCGCGTCATGACCTATCTATTTTCGCAGTTGGGATGGTTGCAAACCTTGCCACCAAGCCTAACCAAGGAAGAAGTCTTGGGTGTTTATACCAAGTTCGACGTGGTCGAGGAAATGACTAATCGTGCCGATGTATTTGCCGCCAGCCTTGAAATGAAGGGGTATGCGCAGGCTCATCGCCTGCTCGATATCTGGCTGGTCAAATATGGGCAAGAACCGGAACCCTACTTCGGGATTACCGTGAATCTGCAAAGCCGTGGCAAGGGTATTCGCGGGCTGATGGAATCGCTCACCGTTGATCATCCGGCAGATCAGATCGACGCACAGGAGGCTGCTCAGCGATGGCCGATGGGCGATTTTTCAAGAATCGACGTGAAGGCAGTGAGCGAGGCCACTCCAAAGAATAGATCAGGCAGGCGTTCGCCCCGGATCATGACGCGAGAGCAAGCAGAAAAAGTCTTTTACGAACATTGGAAGAAGGCGTATGCGGAGCTGCCCCATATTTATCCGAGCCGGGAACAAGGTATCGCTAATGCCCCCAAGGAGGCCATTCTACTCCTGATCGAACGCGGCGTAGATCCTGATGAGGCGTTCCGGCAAGTACTCGACCTCGAAAGCGACGACTGATCCCAGCGGCTTCGCCAGCGCCCACTATGCCCAAATAAACTGCCCTAGGCAGCCGAAAGCCAGCCCGGTGAGAGCGGTCAAAGTGCCGCCCTTCCCGCCGAAGCCGTAGGACCAGCGGACTCTGGTCAGCCAATCCCGGTATGGCCCTAAAACGAAAAAAGGGGTTACACGCCTGAGCATGTAACCCCTTGATTCTGTACTACTCAAATTCTGGCTCCCCGACCTGGACTCGAACCAGGGACCTGCGGATTAACAGTCCGTCGCTCTACCAACTGAGCTATCAGGGAAAAGAGGCCGTATTTTACACGGCCCCGGTTCAGCTGTCTAGGCTGAACGGGAAGTTTTTAGAAACCGCCCTTGAACTGCACACCGAACTGACGTGGCTCGTTGACGAAGCCAGTCAGGTTGTTGAAGTCGATGCCACCGATGATGCGCTCGGTGTTGGTAATGTTACGGGCGAAGGCAGCCACTTCATACTTGCCACCCTGCCAGTTGTAACCGACGCGCAGACCGCCTTCGACCATGGCCTTGCCAGTAAATTCCTTGGCTTCGTACAGGAAGAAGTTGATCTTGCTGCGATACGACCAGTCGGTCAGCACGAACAGGTTGCCATCGGCCAGCGCCCAGTTGTAGCGGGCGGTAGCGTTCAGGATGACCTTCGGTGCCTGTGGCAGCGGATTGCCATCGATGACCACACGGCCAGCGGCGTTCAGCGGGTCGGTAATGGTGCACTGCGCGCACTTGGCGACCGACAGGCTGGCATCTTTGATCTCGGTAAAGTTGTAGCTACCACCGGCCGAGACCTTGAAGTCCGGCGTGATGAACGCTTCGAAGTCGGCTTCCACACCGCGGCCATTGGTCTTGGCAGCGTTGATCAGCTTGGTGACGTTCGAGGTGCCACCGACCACGGTCAGCTGCTGGTTCTTCACTTCGTAGTCATACACGCTGAAGGTAGCACGGGCGCGACGGTTGAACAGGTCGGCCTTGATGCCAGCTTCGTACGAGGTGATGGTTTCTGCATCGGCCACGGTGATCGGTACCGAGCTGTTGGCAGCGGCGATACTCGGGGCGCGGAAGCCGGTCGCCACGCGGGCATAGGCGTTCACGTCCTTGTTGATCTTGTAGGTGCCGCTCAGATCCCAGTTAACCTTGTGCTTGCTCTCGTCGACCGATTTCGGACCGATCTGCACCACGTTGACGGCTTCAACAGTGCGGAAGTCCTTCTTGTCGTTGGTGTAGCGCAGGCCGCCGCGCAGCGTGAAGTCGTTGCTGACTTCATAGGTCAGCGAGCCGAACACGGCTGCCGCTTCGTTGTTCTGATGGCTGGCCAGGTGCGAGGTTTGCGCGCCGGTGTCGCTGTTGTAGTTGTTGCTGTAACCGTCGGCGCTTTCCTTGAAGTAGTAGACGCCGGTCTGCCAGTTCAGCGGACCTGGATTCTTCGACTCAACACGGAATTCCTGGCTGTACTGGTGCAGACCGCTCAGGCCGCCACCGGTTTCTACCTGGAACGGGATGAAGCCCGGACCGCCTGGCGTGCCGCCATCGATGTCGCCACGGCTGTAGTAGTTGTCCACGCCTTCGTAGCCGGTGATCGAGAACAGCTTGACTGCACCCAGATCCCAGGTCAGGCGGGCATTGGCGCCGTTGGTACTCAGGTTCTGCGAGTTCTGGCCGTTGGTGTGGATTTTGCTGAAGTCGTAACCATCAGCGAAGTCGTTAGTGCCCTTCTTGATGAGATTGGCGCGGAACAAGCGGGCGCTGCCGTCGGTGGTGCGCGAGTGCACATTGAACAGCGCGCTGAAGGCGGCGCTCGGCGTGTACAGGAACTGCACGCGCTCGGCGTGTTCGTTGTAGCCTTCCAGCGCATCGTTCTGCTTGGTGAAGGTGTTGTCGACGAAGTTGTCGCGGTGCTGGCGCAGCGTCGAGACGCGCATCGCCCACTCGCTCGACAGCGGCACGTTGACGGCCGCTTCCAGGTTGGCCGTGTTGTGGGTGGCCCACGACAGGTTGTAATAGCCTTCGACCTTTTTGGTGTTCGGCTTTTCCGATTCAAACTTGACCACGCCAGCCGGGGTGTTGCGGCCGAACAGCGTACCCTGCGGGCCGCGCAGCACTTCCACGCCCGCCACGTCGAATACAGGATAACCTTTCAGGATGCCGTTTTCTTGCACGACGTCGTCGTACACCAGCGACACTGGCTGCGAAGCGAAGGTGCTGAAGTCGGTATTGCCGTAGCCACGGATGTAGAAGCGCGGGAAGGTGCGGCCATTCGACGATTCCACGTTCAGCGATGGCACTTTGCCTGCCAGGAAACGGATGTCCTGGCCGCCGGACAGCAGCACGTCCAGTTTTTCGTCTTTCAGCAGGGACACCGAGACCGGCACGTCCTTGATGTTTTCGGTACGGCGCTGGGCGGTAACGGTGACGGTTTCCAGCTGGGGTTCAGCGGCGGTTTGCGCCAGGGCCGAACCGATAGGCATGACGGCGCTCAGCGCCAGCAGGCGCTTGTGCATCTTGGACAGTTTGATCATTCAAT
>JBGSBQ010000440.1:0-3890 GCA_041730475.1 Sphingomonadaceae bacterium | reverse complement strand
TCGAAATTAGCTGGCGAACAGGTGGTGGCGACCTCATACCCCGCGGCACGCGCCAGTTGAATGGCATTACTGCCGACGCTGGAGGCCCCGCCCCATACCAGCACGATCTCGCCAGTAAGAACAGGTTCCACTCTTGGCGGTGCAAGTGCCAGGTAGTCCTTCTGAAAAAGTCCGCTAGCCGCAGTGGACAACCCCAGAGGCAAGACCGCCGCGTCTTCAAACGATAAGGCATCGGGAATCGGCGATGCCATGTGCGCCATCAACAGTACCAGCTCCTGAAATCCCCCCTCTGCCGCCTGATTGCGATTTCTCTCGAGCCCGGCAGCATGCCCCAGCACGCGGTCGCCAATGCGGAAACGGTTCACACCTGATCCGACGGCCACCACTTCACCCGCCACATCCGTTCCTAGCACCGCAGGATAGGCCAAGTGCCCCGTGATGACATCGCCGGCCGCCTGGACGTAGCGATCGAAGGGATTGACGGCCAGTGCCCGGACTTTCACCAGAATTTCCCCTGCGCCCGGATTGACGTTGGCGATCGAGCCAAGAACTAGGTCGCCCCGCTTGCAGGGCAGCATGAGTGCCAAATGTGTCTGTTGATTCATATTAGTTTCCTAGTGAAGGTTTAGCGCGTACTATAAGCGCGAACATCCGGACCATCCATGCGAGATGGTCGTAATTTTTATCGCTATCGTCCAAATTTAATGGATCCACTCTCCGACTTTCTGACGCTCATTCGACCTTGCGACTACGGCTTCCGCGGTCTGGATGCCGCAGGCGACTGGGCTCTGGCGTATGCCCCGGCCGATGGCGTACTTTGCTTCGCTGTCGAGACCGGCGAGTGCTGGCTCCGGCTCGGCGATACCGCTGCGCCGATACGACTGGCATCAGGCGACGTCGTACTATTAACGGGGGCCGGCCCGGTGCAGCTGTATTCTGGTGAATCGGCCGAGGTACAAGACGCCGCCGAGTTTCTGTCCCAAGTGCGTCCGGGTGAGATCGCTACGCTCAATGGCGGCGGCAACTGCCGTGGTATCGGCGGCTACTTCGGTCTCGAAGGCAGCGGCAGCAAGGGCCTGCTTGCTGCCATCCCGCCAGTCGTTCACGTCCAATCCGATGCAAGTAAAGAAGCGCTGTACATCGGCGTGAAACGCCTGATGAGTGAGCTACGCGATCCACGCCCCGGAGGCGAATTGATCGCTAGTCATCTGGCGCAAGCGCTGTTAATCGAAGCACTGCGCGCACACGTAGAAAATGCCAACACCGCGCAAGGATGGTTCGCTGCGCTGTCTGTCCCCGCACTGAGGCGCGCGCTGACTGCCATGCATGCAGACGTCGCCCGTCGCTGGACCTTGCAGGACTTAGCTGCTGTCGCTGGCATGTCACGATCGAGTTTTGCCGCACGCTTTGAACAAGTCACCGGTGAGACTCCGATCGCCTACCTCACCCGGTGGCGCATGTTCCTCGCTGCGAACAGGCTAGCGACGTCGGGGCGCACGCTGGGCGATGTCGCTGCATCGGTCGGCTATGAGTCTGAGAGTGCGTTCGGTGCCGCGTTTAAGCGCGTGATGAATTCCTCTCCACGTCAATACCGCGCAAGATCTTCCGTCCAATGATATGGCGTGGTTATGAATTAAGCGCTGGGTCAGTCAGCCGGACAAATCAACTAGCACAGCAGACTCAGCGCACATACGCTCGCTTGCAAAGGTCAAGCAAAACCGCCATTCACTCGAATAACCTGTGAATTGACCCATCCACCGTCTTTCCCAAGCAAGAAGGACACTGCATTGGCAATGTCTAGCGGCTGTCCCAAACGCTCTAGCGGTGCGGCCATCTCCAGCATTGCAATCTGCTGCTCGGTCTTACCACTGAGGAACAAGTCAGTGGCAACCGGGCCCGGAGCGACCGCGTTGACCGTAATATTGCGGCCGCGCAGTTCATTGGCAAGCACATGCACCAAACCCTCGACCGCAGACTTGGATGCAATGTACGGCCCGTAGCCCGGTGTCGCTTTGGGGATGACGCTCGTGGACAGGGCAACGATACGCCCGCCCTCAACAAGAACTTCTGCTGCCTTGGCCAAGACGAGGAAAGTGCCGCGTACATTTGTCGTCAACATCTGATTCAGTGTTGCCAAGTTGTCTAATGTGATCGATGCGAGCTTCATACTGCCTGCGTTACTGACCACCGCGTCCAGTCTGCCAAATGCTTCCCTGGCTAGCGAGAACAGTTTAGTCACATCCTCGATGTCAGCGACGTTGCCCTGGATGGCAATGGCAGTGCCACCTGTCGCCTGAATCTGTGCCACGACCGCGTCGGCCTGCTGTTGATTGCGGGAATAGCCGATGGCAACGGCGAAACCGTCGGCTGCAAGGCGCAGCGCAATGTCCTTGCCAATACCGCGGGCGGCACCGGTAACAATGGCTGCTTTACTTGGTTTGGTACTCATGTCATCTCTATCAATAGGTTTAAATGGCGTCAGACCGGCGTCGCGACAATGCAAACCGTGGCACGCGGCGACCACCTCGAATTCTGTGCGCTTCAATAGCCTGTCCCCGCATGGTCAGTTGATAACGCTCAAGTGAGTCCGTGCATCGTCCGAGGTGAAGGAGGGGCAAGGTCTGCCAGCCCCATCTGGCGCAGAAAGCCGACTTGCTGTTCGTGGTATTTCGCATCAATTGCTTCAATACCCTTGTGCTGGCCGTCAATGACGACGCGTGAAGGACGTTGGCCGCGTGGCATCGCGAGGACATCAACAGCAGCTTGGCCAACCACCGACACATCCCATGCGCCTCCGTTGGCTGCATCAATGGCATTCAGGCGCTCCCCCAAACTCGCGACCCGATAAGGCAAATCTCCATACTGCTGTTCGATTGCGCGATATTCAGGGGCAGTCGAATGCGCGAAGTGCTCAGTTCCCGAAGTAAAAGCCCCCGGTACCAGCATGACGCTCTCGATACCCATAGGGCGCACTTCCATGCCCATGATTTCGGCGATTGCATCGCCGGCGACTTTGCTGGCGACATAGGGGCCAAGGAAAGGTTCATGCAACCGGGTAGTAGTGCTACCCACGTACATGAGGAGTCCCCGCCCCTGTCGGCGCATTGCAGGCAGGACTGCACGATTGACGCGCAGCCAGGAGAGCGCGTTGGTGTCAATGATGCGGGCAACCTGGTCGATGGAGAATGCTTCGGTGATGCCAGTCATGAGCATCCCAGCATTGTTCACCACCACATCGATGCGCCCGTGCTTTGCGAGTATCTGGTTGACTGCAGCCTGGCAAGCCACCTCGGATAACACATCAAGTTCGACGACCTCCAATGACAGGTCTTCCGCTTGAGCGAGTGTCAGCAGCGCATCGACGCGCGCGCGATTTTTTTGCCGGATCTCACGCATGCTTGCAAAGACTTGGCACCCTGCACGTGCGAGCGACAGGGCGATTGCGCGGCCGATACCCGAGCCTGCCCCCGTCACTAGCACCACCTGTTGCGATAATTTTGTGTCTTGAGTCATGGGGAACTCCTTGCTCAGTGACGCGTACGAATAATGACTTTGCCGCGCGCATGGCCTGTGGCAACCTTCTCCAGCGCAGCCCGGGTTTCTTCCAGCGGAAAAATCGCATCGGTGACGATCTGGATTTGTCCAGCTTGGAACTGCTCGACCGCCTCCGCAAGATAGGGCGTGGCACTGACGAAAAACACGGCTTCGCCGACCATGCTATTTCTGCCTTGGATATCGAAGCGCACCAGGCTCGCGATACGCCCGCCCGGACGCAGTACGGACCATGATTTATCCAGCGTCTCGCCCCCCAGGGTGTCGAGTACCAGATCGATGTCGCGCAATGACGAAATGTCTTGCGTGCGGTAGTCGATCACTTCATCCGCACCCAG
>JBGSBQ010000439.1:0-3890 GCA_041730475.1 Sphingomonadaceae bacterium | reverse complement strand
TGCTGATCACGCTGACCGAGCTGAACGCCATTGCAGCCCCCGCCACCATCGGATTGAGCAGCCCCAGTGCGGCCAGCGGAATCCCAATCACGTTGTAAATAAACGCCCAGAACAGGTTCTGCCGGATCTTGCTATAGGTCCGGCGCGCGATCTGGATCGCATCCGCCACCAGTGCCGGATCACCGCGCATCAGCGTAATCCCGGCCGCATGCATGGCCACGTCGGTGCCACTCGACATCGCAATCCCGACATCGGCTGCCGCCAGCGCCGGTGCATCATTAATCCCGTCGCCCACCATGGCCACGCCCTCGCCGCTGCGGCGCAAGGCGGTGATGGCGGCCGCCTTATCGCCCGGCAGCATGTTCGCCGTGACGCGTCCGACGCCGAGCAGCTTGGCCACCGCATCCGCACTACCTTGGTTATCCCCGGTCAGCAGCACCGTCTTGATCTGCAACGCGTGCAGCGCCTGCAAGGCGGCCCGTGCCTGCGGCTTGACGCGGTCGCCAAAGGCCAGCAGGCCCAGCAACTGCACCGACGCCTTCTGTACCGCCGAAATGCCCTGCGCACCGGGCCGCACCGCGCCCGTGGTCGCCAGCCACGACACCGTCAACCCCTGCGCCTCCAGCTCGCCGGCCCGTGCCGCCAGCGCCGTCAGCGACACGCCCTGCTCCTGCATCAGGCGCGTACTGCCCAGATACAGGCGCAGACCATCGACGCTGGCCGCCATGCCGCGTCCCGCCAGCGCAGTGACATCGCTGGCCGGCCCGGCATCGGCAAACGACAAGCCAGCCGCTGCGCCTACCGCGCCCACTTGCGGGGTCCCAGCGACGGTGGCAGCATCAAGCACGGCACGCGCCAACGGATGCTCGCTGCCGCGCTGCACGCTGGCCGCCAGTTGCAGCAGGCGCGCTTCGCTGACACCGGTGGGTATCACCGCCATCAACGCCGGTTTGCCGACCGTCAGTGTGCCGGTTTTGTCGAAGGCCACCGTGGTGATGCGGTGCGCGACTTCCAGCGCACCGGCGTCCTTGATCAGGATGCCGTAGCGGGCCGCGACGCCGGTACCGGCCATGATGGCGGCCGGCGTCGCCAGCCCCAGCGCACAGGGGCAGGCAATCACCAGCACCGCTACCGCATTGATGACGGCCGTCTGGATATCGCCGTTATGCAGCCACCAACCGGCCAGCGTGGCGCTTGCCGCCAGCAGCACCACCGGCACGAACACTGCACTGACCTGATCGACCAGACGCTGGATCGGTGCCTTGGCGGCCTGCGCATCCTCTACCAGCCGGATAATGCGCGCCAGCGTACTTTCGGCGCCGATCGCTGTGACCCGCACCAGCAACAAGCCTTCGCCGTTAATCGCACCGCCCGTCACGTGCTCGCCGCTGTGGCGCGCCACCGGCAGGCTTTCGCCCGTGATCAGCGCTTCATCAACATGGCTGGCCCCCTCGCTGACTACGCCGTCGGCGGCGATCCGCTCGCCGGGACGCACCACCACCAGATCACCAACGCGCACCTGATGGATCGGCAGGTCCACATCTTCGCCGTCGCGCCGCACGCGGGCCGATTCCGGCCGTAGCTGTTGCAGCGCGCGGATCGCCGAGGCAGTCTGGCGCTTGGCACGGGCTTCCAGCCATTTACCCAGCAACACCAGCGTGATCACCACTGCCGAGGCCTCGAAGTACAGGTGCGGCATGCCGCCCGACGCATGCAGCAACTGGTACAGGCTGAGGCCATAGGCAGCGCTGGTGCCCAGCGCCACCAGCAAGTCCATGTTGCCGCTGGCGGCGCGCACGGCGTTCCAGCCGGCGCGGTAAAAGCGCGCGCCGAGCCAGAACTGGACCGGGGTCGCCAGCGCCAGCTGGATCCAGCCGTCCAGCATCAGGTGCCAGCCGAAGGCTTCCAGCAGCATCGGCAACAGCAGCGGCAGCGACAGCAGCGCCGCCAGCACCACCGCGGTGCCGCTGTAATCTATGCTGCTGCGATGGCTGGCGTGTTGTTCATGGCGCGCCAGCACCGGCTGGCCCTCATCGGCGGGGGCTGGCGGCGCATCCGGGTCGGGCACGGCTTCGGCCTGATAGCCCGCCTTGGCGATGGCCTTCTGCAGCAGTGCCGTGTCGATCGTCTGTGCCGATTCGACGCGCGCCAGCTCGGTCGCCAGATTGACGCTGGCCTTGTCGATGCCCGGCACCGACGCCAGCGCTTTTTCAACCCGCGCCACGCAAGAGGCGCAGCTCATGCCATCGATGCGCAGAATCTGGGTGGCAAACGGGGGGGTATCGGGGACGGCGGAGCGCAACTGACTCATGGAAGACTCAAAAAGCAACAGGAAGCGCCAAGTATCCCACGAACCCGGCGCTGATGCAGTCCAGCTGGTCGCTCAGATCACCGGACTTCGCAATCGACCGTGTTTGACTTGGGCGGGGTGCCCGAAGAACTGCTGGTCGGCGGGGCGCTGAACACCGGCGGTGGCGTAAATTTCAGGCCCGGATTTTGCGGCACGATTACCGGTGGCTGACTGAAGTTCGGCGTAAAGCCAAACTGGCCGGCGGCAAAACTTTGTACGCCGCCCTTGTTCGACACGCTGATCAGGCCATCAATCACCTGTACGTATAAGCCGGGAGGCAAGGCAGTTGGGGCGGACGGGGTCAGCTGCGCCAGTTGTAACGGCTGCAGCGGCGCAGTTGTTCCGACGGCGGCAGTGCTGGCCATCAGGTAAGCGATGCGCGCAGCTTCCGCTTGCGCGACCGCTTCGGCCGACGGCTCTATCCATTCGGCGATGAAGGTGGTGCCACGAATGCCGATGGTGGCACTGGGCGTCTTCATTTCGAATTTCTCTTTGTTGCGCTTGCCCAGTAAGCCTGTGACCGAACGCAGTCCGCCTTTGACGAGGTTGAACGACGCGCTGTCGGCGCCGGGCTTATCGGCATCAAAGGCGAAGTTATCGATCTTGAAGGTGGTGCCGGGCTTGAGCGTGATTTCACTGTTGTCGATGAACTTCACCAGCGCATAGGTATTTTTCTCGGTCACCAGCGTGTCGCCGCTTTCGACCTCGGACTTCAGCGACAGGATTTTCACCGCGCCATCCGCCTTTTTCGCCAGCAGCGGGCCACTCAATTGCGTCACCGTACCGGCTACCTGCGCCGCCCAGGACATCGCGGCGAGACAGCACAGCACAAGAAACAGCAGCCCCCTAGTTACAAAACATTTTTTTAGTTGGTTCATTTTTAGTTCCGGACTTGTCAGTGGAGGCGACCTCTTTAGTGTCGGTCTTGTCGGCTGTTTTATCGGCTGTCTTATCGGACTTACTATCGTCTGGCGTGGTTGATGTAGCAGCACTGCCAGTGGAGCCAGTGCTGCCCGTCGCGCTCGAACTGCTGGTCGTCTTCTTCGTGTCTAAGAACGGGAGCTGCTCGAAATCAGTCTTCGGAGCAGTGGACGTCACGGTCTTGATAACTTCATTCGATGCCTGCTGCACCGGCTTGACCGGCTCGGACGCCGTCGGTGGAGACAACACCTGACAAAGTGCCGAATTAGGCGCAATGGTGCAGATGTCAGCGGACGGTGGCGGCGTAGGCGTCGGCGTTGGCGTTGGCGTTGGCGTCAGCACCGTAGAGCTAACCGTACCACCGGTTGCGACCGCGCTGGGTGTGGCCACCGACACTTGATAGCCGGCAGCCAGCGCGATGTTGCCGCTTGTCGAATGTACCTGCGCCGCACTCCCCACGGTCAGCGTATCGCTGGAATCACCGTTGGCGCTACCAGCAGTCAGCGCGATATTCCCCGAGATGCTCATCACCTCGCCGTTAATAGTCAGCGGGCTATGCGTCGACAGCGAAATCGCTCCTGCCCCGGTGGTTACCGAACCGGTGCTACTAACCTCCATG
>JBGSBQ010000438.1:0-3893 GCA_041730475.1 Sphingomonadaceae bacterium | reverse complement strand
TTATATCGAAGTCACGCGCGCGCAATCCGAAAAAGTGCCCGACGACTACCGCCGGCGCCAGACCCTGAAAAACGCCGAGCGCTACATCACGCCCGAACTCAAGGTGTTCGAAGACAAGGCCCTGTCGGCGCAAGACAAGGCCCTGGTGCGCGAAAAACTGCTGTACGACCTGCTGCTGGCCGAGCTGGCGCCATTCATCGGCACGCTGCAAACCATCGCGCAGGCGCTGGCCCAGCTCGACACGCTGACGGCGCTGACCGAACACGCACTGCGCCACAACTGGTGCGCGCCGCAGCTGGTGGCGGAATCCTGCATCAACATCAGCGAAGGCCGCCATCCGGTGGTGGAAAACCAGATCGAACGCTTCATCGCCAACGACTGCAAATTCGTCAACGAGCGTCGCTTACTGCTGATCACCGGCCCCAATATGGGCGGTAAATCGACCTTCATGCGTCAGGTCGCGCTGATTACGCTGCTGGCCTATATGGGCAGCTACGTGCCAGCCGCCAGCGCCAGCATCGGCCCGATCGACCGCATCTTCACCCGTATCGGCGCCACCGACGATCTGGCCGGCGGCCGCTCGACCTTCATGGTGGAGATGACGGAAGCGGCGGCGATCCTCAACGGCGCCACCGCCAATTCGCTGGTGCTGATGGATGAAATCGGGCGCGGCACCTCGACCTTCGACGGCCTCGCGCTGGCGTGGGCGATCGCGCGCCACCTGATCGACAGCAGCCGCAGCTTCTCGCTGTTCGCCACCCACTACTTTGAACTGACGCAGCTGCCGGAAAGCCATCCGACCGCTTATAACGTGCACCTGTCGGCGGTCGAGCACAAGGACACCATCGTGTTCCTGCACGCGGTACAGGAAGGCCCGGCCTCGCAAAGCTACGGCTTGCAGGTGGCGCAACTGGCCGGCGTGCCGCAGCCGGTGATCAAGGCCGCGCGCAAGCATCTGGCCCGGCTCGAAGCGCAGGCACTGGATGCGACGCCGCAACTGGACCTGTTCGCCGCGCCGCAGGTCGATGCCGACGACGACGTGGTTACCGCCCCGGCCGCCGAGAATCCGGCCGTGCGCGAACTGCTGGGCGCCATCGACGATCTGGATCCGGACGCGATGACGCCGCGTGAAGCACTGGAACAGTTGTACCGTTTGAAGCGTCTGGCCGTGCCGGCACTGGCATGACACAGCCGGCCGCCGTCCTCGTGAGCGCGCTGGCGCTGGCCGCACTGCCGGTCAGCGCCGCGCCGCCGCGTGACGTCAGCTTTCAGTTCGGCGTGATCGGCCACACGTTTCAGGGCAGCGCCGACGAGACCGTGCTACGGCGCGCGCTCAGCGATGCCAACGCCGCCAATCCGGCTTTTCTGGTCGCCACCGGCATCAAGGGCAGCACCGAACCTTGCAGCGACAAGCTGTATGCGCAGCGTCGCGCCATGCTGGATGATTCGGACAAGCCGCTGGTGCTGTCGTTGGCCGGCAGCGACTGGAGCGCCTGCCTGAATTCGGCCGGCCGCTCGAATGCCATCGAGCGCCTGAACCGATTGCGCGAACTGTATTTCTTCGACGGCGAATCACTGGGCGCACGCAAGCTGGCCGTGACGCGCTTATCGTCGACCGCGAAGTTCCGCAGCTACGCCGAAAACGCCCACTGGGAAGTTGGCAAGGTGCTGTTCGCCACCATCAACCTGCCCGCGAATAACAACCACTACCGGCCGGAAGCGGGCCGCAACAGCGAATACGAAGACCGGCTGGTGGCCAACCGCGCCTGGCTGCAACGGCTGTTCACGCTGGCCCGCCGCAAGCAACTGGAGGCGGTGGTGCTGTTCTCGGACGGCGCCGTCGGGCTGCCACAGGACGACAGCTGGTTTGCGCTGCCCAGCTTCCAGAGCAAGCAGGATGGCTTTGCCGCACCGCGCAAGCAGATCAAGGCGATGGCAGAGGACTTTAAAGGGAAGGTGCTGCTGATTGATACCCAGGGCGGGTCAGCGGCGGAAGCGAGCATCAACTGGCGCGCCAATATCGGCCACCTGAGCCTGGGCGCCGACTGGGTCCAGATACGGGTGGCGCCCGGCACTGCCACCCTGTTCCAGCTCAAGGGCGGCAGTCCGGAACCCGTCCCGCAGCAATAGCGCGGGACGCTGACAACTTAGTGTATCGGGTGGATGGCGACGTGATCGCCCTCTTCGCCTTCATCATCCTCATCGCCATGGTGATGGCCATGGGCGCCATGCACGTGGCCGTGGGCGATTTCTTCTTCGCTCGCTTCGCGCACGTCAGCAACTTCCAGCGCGAAACGCAGCGCGATACCAGCCAGCGGATGGTTACCATCCAGCACAACTTTGTCATCGGCGATTTCGGTCACGGTGAAGATCATCGCTTCTTCATCGTCGCCATCGGGCATGCCTTCGAACTGCATGCCGACTTCCAGTGGTTCTGGCAGGCGGTTACGTGGCTCAACTTTTACCAGCGCTGCATCGTAGTCACCGAATGCATCTTCCGGCTCAATCTGCAGGATGGTCGAGTAGCCGGCTTCCTTGCCGTCCAGTTCTTCTTCGATCTTGGGCAGCGTGTTCTCGTAGCCACCGTGCAGGTAAACCATAGGCTGACGGCCGTCTTCGATCAGATTGTCCTGTGCGTCGGACAGCTTGTAATTCACAGTCACGACCGTGTTTTTGGCAATCTTCATGTTATGCATCCTTTCTGTAATGAACCCCGGATTATACCTTGGATCGCTGCCGGCCCGTGTGTCTCACCCGACCCCGCGCCCGACCCTGCCCTGCCCTGCCCAGCGCGCATAAGGATATGCGGATTCCGTTCTGGCCGCGCGCGACCATCCCCTCTACAATCGTGCGCATGCACGCCGCCACCTCAGACAAACTCGCCCAATGGCTGCTCAGCAGCATCGCACTGGACGCCACCTCCCTGCACGTGGGCCGCTATTGCGGTCCGTGGCGGGCCTCGACCTCCGGCCATGCGCTGGCCAGTTTCCATCTGGTGCTGGACGGCGATTGCTATCTGCACTGCCCCGGCCAGCCGCCCTTGCTGCTGCACGCGCGCGATGGCGTGTTCCTGATGAGCGATGTGCCGCACCACCTGAGCTACTCGCCCGATCCGGCCGCGCCGGTGGCGCATCAGGCCATGCGCGCGCTGGGCAGTCCGTCCGCACCGGACAGCGCCGGGCTGGCCTGCGGCCTGTTCCGCTTCAGCGGCGCCCTCAGCACGCTGGTGGTGGCGTCCTTCCCCGAATACCTGGTGTGCCGCAGCGGCGATGCGGCACTCAGCAATACTGCCGCGCTGTTCGACATGATCCTGGCCGAAGCCGGCGGCGATCCGGAGCGGCCGTCACCGCTGGTGGCACGGCTGGTGGAACTGCTGTTCTTCTACCTGATCCGCCACGCCAGCCAGCGCGACACCCTGCATCCGGGCCTGCTGGCATTGGCCCAGCGCGGCGAATTCATGGCACTGCTCGACGACATGTTGCAACATCCGGCTGACGACTGGTCGATCGCCCGCATGGCGGCGGCGGTGCATATGTCGCGCGCCGCGTTCTGCAAGCACTTCACCGGCACCGGCGGCGTCACGCCAGCGCAATTCCTGCTGCGGCTGCGCATGCGGCTGGCAACCCAGCGCCTGACCGCGGGCGACTCGGTCGAGCAGGCCGCCAGCCATGTCGGCTACCAGTCGCATGCCGCGTTCACGCGCGCCTTCAAGCGCATCGTCGGCGAGCAGCCGGGCGCGTACCGCCGCCAACTGCGCGCCGTCACATAAAAAGACGATTGAACAAGAATCGGCGACTTTTGGACATGGCGCGCACCGCTGCGGGGCCGGACAATACGCCATCTCCCTCATACAATGGAAAACCCCATGTCCCGACTCACCCTGCAGACCCTAG
>JBGSBQ010000437.1:0-3910 GCA_041730475.1 Sphingomonadaceae bacterium | reverse complement strand
CAATTCAGCACCACGCTGGCCGCCTTGCTGCTGCCGCTCGCCAGCCACGCCGCCACCGATAGCGGCCCCGACAGCGCAGACAGCGCCGGCGCCATCGTCGCCGAAGTCCGCGTCGACGGCAGCCGCCAGAATGATTTCAAGGCCGAGCGCGCCGCCTCGCCGAAATACACGGAAAAACTGGTCGACACGGCCCAGACCCTGAGCGTCATCAAGAAAGAACTGATCGAGCAACAAGGCGCGCTGACGCTAACCGAAGCGCTGCGCAACACGCCCGGCGTGGGTGCCTTTTTCCTCGGCGAAAACGGCAGCACCAGCACCGGTGACGCCATCTACATGCGCGGCTTCGACGCCGCCGGCAGCATCTTCGTCGACGGCGTACGCGACGTCGGCACGGTGTCACGCGATACCTTCAACATCGAACAGGTCGACGTGCTGAAAGGCCCGGCCGGCACCGACAACGGCCGCAGTTCGCCGACCGGCTCGATCAACCTGGTCAGCAAGCAGCCGCTGGCCAGCGACGCCTACAGCGGCAGCGCCAGCGTCGGCAGCGGTCAGCAACGGCGCGCCACGGCCGACCTGAACCACGTGCTCGACAGCGCCAGCGCCCTGCGCGTCAACCTGCTGGATCAGGACAGCGGCAACCCGGCGCGCGACCGGGTCCGCAACCGGCGCTGGGCGGTGGCGCCCAGCCTGGCCTTCGGCCTCGGCAGCCCGACGCGGGTCACCCTGAACCTGCTGCACGTCCGGCAAGACAACATTCCCGACGGCGGCGTGCTGACCATCGGCCTGCCGGGCTACAGTTCGCCCGACCCGGCACGCCCCTTCCTGAGCAGCGCCGCGCCGGTGGATCCGCGCAATTTCTACGGCTCCACGCTGGACCATGACCACGTCAGGGCTGACATGCTGACGGCCCGCATCGAGCACGACTTTGCCGGCGGTGCCCGGCTGGTGAACACCACCCGTTACGGCAAGACCAGCCAGGATTATCTGCTGACGGCCTACACCGCCTCCAGCGCCAATCTGCCGAAAGACATCGTCAAGGCCGGTGCCGATCCGCTCAGCTGGGTCATGGCGCGCACCAACCTGAACTTCAAAGACCAGCAAAACGAGATCCTGACCAACCAGAGCACGCTGAGCTGGGACGCGGTCACCGGCGCCATCCGCCACACGCTGGTCGGCGGACTCGAATTGAGCAATGAAAAACAAAGCAACTACACCTGGGCCGCGACCACCGGCAGCGCGCTGCCGGTGGTGAATATCTACCACCCGAATCCGGACGCCCCCGTCAAGCTCAGCTATGCCCGCAACGGTGCAAGCGGCGACGGCAGCACCAGTACCCTGAGTCTGTACCTGTTCGACACGGCCAAGCTAGGCGAACGCTGGATACTCAACGGCGGCGTGCGGGTCGACCATTACAACACCCGCTACCATGGCATCACGCTGCAGACGGCGGTCGCGGCGCCGGCGCCGCAGCCACTGCCGGTCGGCACGCCGATCCCGGTCGCGCTGGGCGCCAGCGACAACCTGCTCAACGGCAAACTGTCGCTGCTCTACAAACCCAGCACCGACAGCAGCATCTACGGCCTGATCGCCAGCTCAAAAGCGCCGCCGGGCGGCAACACCTTCACGCTCAGTTCGGCGGCCAACAGCAGCGCCAACCCGAACTACGATCCACAGAGCACGACGACCTATGAAATTGGCAGTAAGTGGGACCTGCTGAAGCAAAAACTGTCACTGTCGGCGGCCGCCTACCGTACCGAGGTCAGAAACGAAATCGAAGTCGACCCGACCGATACCAGCAAGTACTACCAGAATGGCAAAAAGCGCGTGCAGGGGATAGAACTGGGTGTGACGGGCGAGCTGCTGCGCAACTGGCTGATCAGCGCCGGCTACACCCGCATGGCGACCAAGGTCGAAGCAGGCAAGATCGTCACCGCGGCGGGTGAAAACGCGCTGAGCTACACGCCGAAACAAGCGTTCACATTATGGACCGCGTACACGCTGCCGCGTGGACTACAACTGGGCGGCGGCGCGCGCTACGCCGGCAAACTGCTGCGCGGCACTGACGGCGCCATCGGCACCCCGGCCTACACCAACGCCTACTGGGTACTGGACGCGATGCTGGCCTACCCGGTCAGCAAGCAGCTCGACCTGCGCCTCAACCTGTACAACCTGGCCGACCAACAATACGTCGCCGCGATCAACAAATCCGGCTACCGCTACACCCCCGGCGCGCCGCGCTCCGCCAGTCTGAGCGCCAACTTCCACTTTTAACCCAAAAACGTGGTCTGTCCCTAATGCCGCTAAGTTAAGACGCAGATCGGCAGGCAAACCCCGCAGACGCAAAGCCGGGGTCAGACCCGGCGGGTCTGACCCCAGATTTGGTCTAGGGGTGCAAGCGCACGCTATGGCACTTTAACTTAGCGGCATTATGGTCTGTCCCCGATTTTTTTCTTAACGTTTTTTTTGAGAGGTGTGGCGCATGATGTTGCATATTCCCTCCGTGCTAAGCCGTGAGCAGGTGCGGGAAATGCGGGCCCAGCTGGCAGCGGCGGACTGGGTCGACGGGCGTACCAGCGTCGGCGCGCAGGGCGCGCAAGTGAAGCAGAACCGGCAGTTGCGGGAGGACTCACCACTGGCGCTGGCACTCGGCCAGCAAGTGCTGGACGCGCTGGCCGCCAGCCCGCTGTTCTTTGCGGCGGCGCTGCCGCTGCGGACAACTCCACCGCTGTTCAACTGCTATGCCGGCGGCGAGCAATATGGCGACCATGTCGATGGCTCCTTGCGGCGCCTGCCGCTTGCGGCCGGCGGCGGCTGGCTGCGCACCGATGTGTCGTCGACGCTGTTCCTCAGCGATCCGGACCAGTATGACGGCGGTGAACTGGTCGTCCTCGATGCCTATGGCAGCCATACGGTCAAGCTGCCGGCCGGCGATCTGATCGTGTATCCGTCCACCAGTGTGCACCATGTGGCGCCGGTGACGCGCGGCGCGCGGATGGCGGCCTTCTTCTGGAGCCAGAGCATGGTGCGCGACGATGCGCGCCGCGCCATGCTGCTGGAGCTGGACCAGAATATCCAGCACCTGCGGGCCCGCCTCGGCGACTGCGCGGAACTGGTCAGCCTGACCGGCCATTATCACAATCTGCTGCGCCAGTGGAGCGAGGTATGAGTCGTCAGAAGGTCAGCACAAACCGGGCGCCACCGCCAACCGCCCGCGCATAGCGCACTGCGCCGCCGTTGCGGTGGACCAGCTGACGCACCAGCGCCAGCCCGATGCCGCTGCCCTGACACTTAGTGGTAAAGAACGGCGTGAAGATGTCGGCCACCACTGGCTCCGGCACGCCCGGACCGTTGTCGCTGACGTCGATGCGCAGCCGCCCGCCACGCACCAGCCGGGCGCTGACCACGACCTGCGGCACGGCTTGCGCGGCGCAGGCCTCGGCAGCATTTTGCAGCAGGTTCACCAGCGCCTGTTCCAGCTGGCCGGCATCGGCCATCAATTCCAGCACGGCCGGCTCGACATCGAAGACGGCGCTGCCGCCGCGCGCCTGCCACGCCGGCCCAATCAGCGCGGACAGGCGGGCCAACAGGGCACCGATATCGACCCGCTGGAGCCGCGCCTCCGGCACGCTGGCCAGCGCGCGATAGCCGCTGACGAATTCGGTCAGGCTGTCCGCCCGGCGGCCGATAGCATCCAGCGCGATATCCAGATCCGTCGCCAGCTCCGGCGGCAGCCGTTCACGCACTTCGGCCAGCATTTCACGCGCGCTGTGCGACAGCGAGGCCACCGGCGTCAGTGAATTCATGATTTCGTGCGTCAGCACATGCACCAGTTGCTGCCACGCCTGCATCGCTTCGGCCTTCAGCTCATGCTCCATCGGCATCAGTGCGATCAGGCGTTGCGGCCGGC
>JBGSBQ010000436.1:0-3912 GCA_041730475.1 Sphingomonadaceae bacterium | reverse complement strand
GGTGCAACCGGCGCGCTCTGCGGGCCACGGCCGCCGCGCCGTCAGCACAACTGCCGGTGCGCTACTACCTCGATGCCGGCACCAACAGCGACGGGCTGGAAGACAGCCTCGCGATGCGTGACGCGCTGCTGGCCAAGGGCTATCAGCAAGGCAAGGACCTGTATTTTTATACGGCCGAAGGCGGCGTGCATAACGAGCAGTCGTGGGCGGCACGCCTGCACTTGCCGCTGAGCTGGTTCTTCCCGGCTACGCCGCGCTGACCAGCTCCACGCTGTGCCAGCTATCCAGCAAGGCCTCCAGTTCCGCGGCGGCGACGGCGCGGCTCAGGCAAAAGCCGAACGCTTCATCGCAGCCCAGCGCGGCCAGTTGCGCCAGCTGGGCGCCGCTCTCCACACCGCCGGCCACCACCCGCATCTGTAGCGTATGCGCCAGCGCGACGATGGCGCGCAGCATAGCGTCATCGTCGCGTCGCAGCGTGTCGACCAGCCCCTGATCGATCTTGACCCGGTCCACCGCGAACCGCCGCAAGTAATTCAGCGACGCATAGCCGGTGGCCACGGCGCTGATCGAAATCCCCACGCCCAACTGGCGGAACTGGCGCAGGATCGCCTCGCCGTTCTGGTTCTTGTCCAGCAGGATGCTCTCGGCGATCTCCAGCTCGATCCACTGCCCCGGCAGGCCAGACTGCTGCAACAGCGCAGCCAGACTGCTGACCGCCTCCTTGTGATAGAACTGGCGCGCCGACAGGCTGAGCGCCACGATCAGCGGCTGGCCACGCGCCAGCCAGCGCTGCGCCTGCGCCACCCCCGTCGCCATGGCCCAGGCCCCGACCGGCATAATCAGCGCGCTCGCCTCCAGCACCGGCAGGAAATCGAGCGGCAGCACCAGCCCCAGCTCCGGGTGCTGCCAGCGCAGCAACGCCTTGACGCCGGTAATGCGCTGCTGCTGCAGATCCATGCGCGGCTGATAGTGCAGCATGAATTCCTCATGCTGCAGGGCGTGCCGCAGCGCGGTTTCGAGGATCAGATGGGAACAGGCGCGCGCCTGCATGCTGGCCACATAGCGCATGCCGGCCGCCGCGCCGCGCTGCTTGGCCGCGTACATGGCGAGATCGGCTTTTTCGATCAGCGCGTCCATGTCGTCGTCGTCATCCGGGTAGACGGCGATGCCGATGCTGGCGCCCACGCTCAGCGCCGCGCCGTCGATGCTGAATGGCGCGGCCATCGCAGCGATGATCTTGTCGGCCACCCGCGCCGCATCGGCGCCGCTGTGCAGTTCGGTCAGCAGCACGATGAATTCATCGCCGCCCTGCCGCGCCACGGTATCGACTTCGCGCACGGCGTGCTGCAGGCGCTGGGCAAACTGCATCAGCACCTGGTCGCCGGCCTCATGGCCAAGCGTGTCGTTGATGGATTTAAAGCGGTCGATGTCGATGAACAGCAGCGCCAGCAGGCTGCCGTGGCGGCGCGCAAACGCCAGGCCGTGTTCCAGCTGGATCTGGAATTGCAGCCGGTTCGGCAAGCCGGTCAGCACATCGTGGTGGGCGATGAACTGCAGCCGCTGTTCGGCATTGCGGTGCAGTTCCAGTTCCGCGCGCAACGCGCGGCAACTGCGCTGCAGCGAGCAACCGCGATAGACGCTGTAGGCCAGCGCCAGCATGCACGGGACCAGGCCGCTTAGGGCCAGCAGGCAGCTCATGAGATTCCCCTTCCGTCCGACCGGTCTGGGAATAGTAGGGGATGCTCAGCAGGGCCAGCGCGTCTTCCTGCTCATCCTTGAGCCGCATCAAGCGCCCGGCAGCGGCGGCGCAACAGTCGGCATTTACCACAACGGCGCAGAGCGGGGGGATGAATCTGATGCTGCTGAGTTAAAGTGCCGTAGCGTGCGCTTGCACCCCAAGACAAGACCTGGGGTCAGACCCGGCGGGTCTGACCCCGGCTTTGCGTCTGCGGGGTTTGCCAGCCGATCTGCACCTTAACTTAGTGGCATGAGGGTCTGCCCCCCCCCAGATTGGCGGTTGGGGGCATCCAGCTGCCGTCAGCTGGTCAGCAGACGCTGCGACGGGCCGCCCAGGCGCGGCGTGGTGTACTGCTCGCTGAGCTTGAAGATGCTGACCGCCGCCTGCAAGCCGGCTGCCTGCTGTTCCAGCGCATCGGCCGCCGCTGCGGCCTGCTCCACCAGTGCCGCATTTTGCTGGGTCACGCTGTCCATGCTGTTGATGGCGGTGCTGATCTGTTCGATGCCATCGCGCTGCTCGCCGCTGGCCACCGAAATTTCGCCAATGATGGCCGTGACCCGCTGCACGCTGGCCACTACCTCGTCCATCGTGCTGCCAGCCTGCCCCACCAGCCGGCTGCCCGCTTCCACCCGCTGCACCGAGTCGCCGATCAGTTACTTGATTTCCTTGGCCGCCGCCGCCGAGCGCTGCGCCAGATTGCGCACTTCCGACGCCACCACCGCAAAGCCACGGCCCTGCTCACCAGCACGGGCCGCTTCCACGGCCGCGTTCAGCGCCAGAATATTGGTCTGAAACGCAATCCCGTCAATCACGGCGATGATGTCGACAATCTTGCGCGACGACTCGTTGATCGAGCCCATGGTCTGCACCATCTGCTCCACCGCCTGCCCACCCTTCTGCGCCACCGACGACGCGGCACCAGCCAGCTGGCAGGCCTGCTCGGCGTTTTCGTTGTTCTGCTTGACGGTGCTGGTCAGCTCAACCATCGACGCTGCCGTCTCCTCCAGCGAACTGGCTTGCTGCTCAGTACGAGAGGACAGGTCCAGATTGCCATTGGCAATTTCCGAAGCGGCACAATGGATGGTCTCAGTCCCGGCCCGGACCTTGCCGACGATGCTGCACAAATTGCTCTGCATCAGTTGCAAGGCCCGCATCAAATCACCGATCTCGTCCGTGCTGTTGGCGTGTACGGCCGTGCGCAGATCGCCGGCTGCCACGGTCTGGGCCATGTCGACGGCCTGGTGCAGCGGCACGGTGATACTCTTGATCAGCGACCAGAGCGTCAGGCTGCCGACCACCAGTGTCACCGCCACCGTCACCAGCATGACCAGCACGGCGCGCTTGTCGGCGGCATCGTTCTCGGCATCGATATCCAGCGCCAGCTGCTGTGACTGCTTGCCGATGAAGGCGACGATGTCATCGATCTTCTTAGTCGGCTCGCGGTCCATGCCCTTGACCAGCGTATCGACCACTTGGGCGCTGCCCGGATTGGCCGTATCGTATTGCTTGAGTGCATTCAAATAGCGCTCCACTAACTGTTTCTGCGTCTGCATCGCCTCCTCCACCAGCGGCGTCGACAGCTTCAATGCGCCCAGCGCGTCCCCCCGCCGCTGCAGCTCGGCGCGCGGACTCTCGGTGCGTTTGACAAAGGCCTTGGTGTTTTTATCGCACTGGGCCGGGTGGTTTCCGGGCAACAGGATGTTCTTCCATACCTGCACTTCGACCTTCAACTCGACTTGGGCGCTGCGCGCCACGTCGCTGGCCTTGCTCATGGCAATTGAACGCTGCATGGCATCGGCGTTGCGCCGGTTGCTGCCCTCCAGCGCACGCCAGCCACCAAACGCGATGAACAGCAGGGCCACAAAAAAGAAGCCCCCCAACAATCCCAAACGCACGCCGATTTTCAGGTTGGCGAGTTTCATAGACGTCTCCCGGTGCTAAATGAAAGAAAACTCAGGTCGAAAATTCAATCTGGTACACATTGGTGGGGCGCTGGTCGGGCGCCATCTCGACCAGTTCAACAAAGCGCAAGCCTAGTTTCAGCAGCAGGCCGATCGAGCTGACATTGCCCGGATTGGTGATCGCCATCAGACGCCGCAGGCCCAGCTGGTCGCGCGCATACGCCAGTACCGCGGCCGCCGCCTCATGCGCATAACCCTGCCCCCAGTGCTCCG
>JBGSBQ010000435.1:0-3920 GCA_041730475.1 Sphingomonadaceae bacterium | reverse complement strand
GTCTGGCTCAAGACGCTGGCGACGCTGCTGGATGTTCAGCCGCGTCTGGTGATTCCGGGCCACGGTGCCGCATCGAGCGATACGGTGCGGGATATACAGCTGACCAAATCGTATCTCGAATATCTGCGCCTGCACATGGGGCGTGCCGTGCAGGAGCTGACCAGCTTCGAGGAAGCTTACCAACAGACCGACTGGTCGCCATTTGCGCAGCTACCGGCGTTTCAGGCCGCTAACCGTCTGAACGCGTTTGGAACTTACTTACTGATGGAAAAGGAAAGTCTGGGCCAGTAGGGCCAGATCCGCGTGCCGCAAACCCTGGGCCGACTCGCAAACAAGGAATGCCAATGAAAAATTTTTACCTGAGCTGTCTAGCCCTGGTCCTGGCCGTGTTTACCACGTTGACGCTGGCCGCCGAGCGCCAGGAGAAGGTGATCTACCATCTCAGCGACAGCAGCAATGCCATGGCCGCCTTGCGCAACGCGCGCAATCATCTGGATCAAAGTCCGCGTGCCAAGATTGTGTTCGTGGCCCATGGCCCCGGCATCGACTTTCTCCTGGAGGGGGCGATGGACAAGAATGGCAATCCCTATGACATCGCAGTGCAGGAGCTGGCGGCGCGCAAGGTGGAATTCCGGGTCTGCAATAACACGCTGACCAGCCGCAAGCTGGACAAGTCCCGTTTGCTGCCCGAGACCAGCATCGTGCCATCCGGGGTGGCTGAAATCGCCCGCTTGCAGTTTGAGGAAGGCTATGCCTACCTGAAGCCCTGAGATTGCGCACCGATCCCCACGGGATAACGAGGAAGAATTGTGGATGTTGCCGCCCTGATCGAACACTACGGTGAAGCCCATGTGCTGAGCGCCGCCGGCGCCGCCATCGGCCTGCTGTTCGGATTTTCCGCGCAGCGCTCGAAGTTTTGCCTGCGCGCCGCAGTCATCGAATTCTGGCATAGAAAATTTGGAGAAAAGCTGTCGGTCTGGCTGCTGGCATTTTCGACGGCGGTGGTGGCGATCCAGTTGCTGATACTGGGCCATTACGTCGATCTGAGCGCGGCACGCCAGCTGGCGGCTGACGGTAGCCTGTCCGGCGCCATGATCGGGGGACTGTTATTCGGCGCCGGCATGATTCTGACGCGTGGCTGCGCCAGTCGCTTGCTGATCCTGTCGGCCAATGGCAATCTGCGCGCTTTGCTGTCCGGGCTGGTATTTGCGGTGGCCGCCCAGGCTGCGCTGTCCGGCGCGCTGGCGCCCTTGCGCAATGTCATCAGCAACTGGTGGACGGTGCCGGGTGGCAGCGCGCGGGACCTGTTGGCGATCGCCGGCGTGGGGCATTGGGGCGGCTTGTTGTGTGGTCTGACATGGCTGGTGGCCGCCCTGGTGTTTTCCTCGCGCAGCGGCGGCACCATCTGGAAATGGCTGGGCGGTGTTGGCGCCGGACTGGCCGTCGCGATGGCGTGGTGGTGCACCTATGCGGTAGCCAGCAATTCGTTCGAAATCGTCGCGCTCCAGGGCTTGACCTTCAGCGGTCCCTCTGCTGCCTGGCTGATGCGCATCCTGGCCACACCGTCGGCGCCGCTCAATTTTGACTTTGGCATGCTGCCCGGCGTCTTTGTCGGGTCCTTCCTGGCGGCCTGGCTGGGTAAGGAATTGAAGCTGGAAGGCTTTAAGGATGGCTATAGCATGGGGCGCTACATCATTGGTGCGATCCTGATGGGGTTTGGCGCCATGCTAGCCGGTGGTTGCGCCGTGGGTGCCGGGATGACGGGCGGTGCAATCTTTGCGCTGACGGCCTGGTTGGCGCTGAGCGGCATGTGGCTGGGCGCAGGCATCACCGACCGGCTGTTCGATCACGTCAGGCCTGCGCCCCATGTGACGCAGGCCGTGGCCGGGTTCAAGGCCCCATAACGCAGCCATTTCTATTCGACGGAGGTAGTATGACGACGCAGCACGTAACAGTCAGTCCCATCAAGCCGTTCTGGCCCCCCCTGTTGGCGGGTATCGCCCTCGGGCTGGTGTTGCTGCTGACCTTTGCCTTGACTGGCCACGGGCTCGGTGCGACGGGCGCGACCACCCGCCTGACAGCCTATCTGGGACTGCACCTATGGCCCGCCGCCACCCACGCCAACCGTTATCTGGGTCCCATGATCACGCAAGGCAATCCCTTGGCGTCCTGGATCAGCTGGCAGGTGCTGGGCGTTGCGCTGGGAGCATTGCTGGCCGCTGGGTTGGCCGGGCGGTTTCGCCTGCAGCTCGATGGCGCGCGCAGCGTAGGGCGCCGCCGTCGCCTGCTGGCGGCACTGGCCGGCGGCCTCTGTGCTGGCTTCGGTGCGCGGGTGGCGGCCGGCTGCACCAGCGGGCTGGGCTTGTCGGGAGCGGCCACGCTGGCCCTGTCCGCGTTCGTGTTCCTCGCCGCATTCTTTATCATCGGAATGATCGCTCACCGTGTAATCAAAGGAATCTGATATGTTTCCCATCGAATTGGCGGCGCCCGTCTCCGGTCTGCTGTGCGGGGTATTGTTCGGTTTTGTGCTGGAAAATGCCGGCTTCGGCAGTCCCAGCAAGCTGACGGCGCAGTTCCGCTTCACGGACTGGTCTGTATTGAAAGTCATGTTCACGGCGATCGTGGTCGCCGCCACGGGCTTGCTGCTGTTGCAGGCGCTAGGCTGGCTCGAGCTGGACAGCGTGTTCGTGCCCGGCTCATTGCTGGTGGCCGCTGCCGTGGGTGGAGCGCTGGTCGGCGCCGGGTTTGCGGTAGGCGGCTATTGCCCCGGCACGTCGGTGGTCGGCATGTGCTCCGGGCGCCTCGATGCGCTGATGTTCTTGCTTGGCATCGTACTTGGTACCGTCATCTTTGCCTTCAGCTTTGGCCCGTCGCTGGCCGCGCTGATGGCGGCCGGGGAAGTGGACAGCGGTGACAGCATCAGCGAAATCTGGGGGATCTCGCCCTGGCTGGTGGTCCTCGTCATGCTAGTGATGCTGGTCATTATCTTTAAACTCGCTGGACGTTTTGAGCGAAGCGGACCGGGGCCGGTCAGCGCAGAACAGGCTGTCGCTGGCGCCGGACAATAAATCACTGACGAAAGGAATACTTCCATGTCCATATCATTGGCTCAGAAATTATCGCAACTGATGGTGGCAACGGCACTGGCTGCTGCCGCTCCCGCGCTGCTGGCGCAGGATACGGCAAGCAAACCGGCGGCCAGCAAACCGGCGGCGAGCGAGGCCGCGAAAGCCAAGCAGGAAAATCCCTGTGCGCCGTCGAATGCCGGCGCCCCTGCCAAGAAAAAGAAGAAAAAGGCGGCCGACGCCCCCTGTGCACCGGCCAATCCATGTGCACCGAAGAAGTAAGTCTGGCGCCCAAGCTGCAGGCGGCGTTGCAGGTGGCGCTGGACGTGCCGCTGGGCTATCTGGCGGCGGGATCAAATCTGACGCTCGCTGCATTGGCGGGCGCCCGCCGGTTCGCGCCTTACCGGCATTATCCGCAACAGGATCTGGTCGATACGGTGCATCGAACCCGGTTTTTTTACCATGGCCACCCTGCGACACAAGCGGCGCACGATGAGCATGGCCATTTTCACCTGTTCGTCGAGCACGACGCTCCAGGAGCGGCCAAGGACACGCCCGGCTTCTCCCATCTGGTGGGACTCTCGCTCGATAGCCGCGGCCAACCATTGCGCTGGTTTACGACGAATCGCTGGGTCACGGGCGAGTCCTGGTGCGCAGCGACCAGGCTGCAGGCGATGTTGCCCGCGATACAGTGGAGCAGCCACGGGCGTCTGGCGCCGGTGGCACGCTGGCTGACGGCGATGGTAGCGCTATTTGCCGCCGATATCGCGCTCTTGTTGCGCCAGCGTGATGAGCTGCTGGCCCAGCGCGCTGGTCAGCAGGCGCTGGCTATCCTGCTTGAGGACCGCAGCCTCG
>JBGSBQ010000434.1:0-3951 GCA_041730475.1 Sphingomonadaceae bacterium | reverse complement strand
GGTGGCTGGCCAGGTCCGGCAGCTTGACCTGACCGCGCGGGAACAGCACCTTGGCCAGCAGTTCGACCAGGAACAGAAACGGCAGCCCGGTTTCTTCCACGCTGCGCGGGGCGCGCTGGCTGGCCGGCGCTTCCCCGCCAGTGGGCAGGTCGGTATACACGGCGGCTTCAAGCATGGCACACGCTCCGCAGGACAGGCATCAGGAAAACAGATTGCTGCCGGTCAGCGCGCCGACCAGCAGATAGGGCAGGGCACCGGCGGCAATCGCCACCGCGTAGGGCAGCTTGCCGCTGGGGGCGGCCGGGGCCTCGAGCTGGCCCGTCTCGCCGTGCATCGAGCGCAGCATACTGTGCAGCATCAGGTGGTAACTATTGCGCAGCAGGGGCAGCAGGCGGCCGCTGAACAAGGCCACCAGCAGCGCCAGCACGCCGCCGGCCAGCAGCGTCAGCACGACGATGCCGACGATGGCACCGGGGCCGACAAAGGCGCCCAGCATGGCCATCAGCTTGACGTCGCCGGCGCCCATGGCGCGCAGCATATACATGGGCAGCAGCAGGGCCAGTCCCAGCGCCAGGCCGGCCAGTGCCGACAGCAGGCCGATGGCGCCGAACGGTTCGATAAACAGGCCGGCGCCGGACGGCAGCGCGGCGTTCAGCAGAATGCCCAACAGCGCGCCGCCGAACACCAGCGGGTTCGGAATACGGCGCGTGCGCAGATCGCTCAGGACAGCCAGAGCAAGCAGGACCAGCAAGAGTGCCAGCGGCAGTTTCGTCAGCATACGACGGCAGGGTGGTGCAACATCAGACGATCAGCCCCGCCAGTTTGGTGAACATGGCGCCGATATTGGTGCCCAACAGGGTGGCACCGACCGCGATGGCGGCGGCGACCAGGGCAGCGATCAGCGCATATTCGATCGCGGTGACGCCGTCCTCGTCGCGCCGCAGGCGGCGCAACTGCTGGAGTAAAGATGGCAGTGCTTGCATAGGTGCTCTCCCCACGAGACTTACTTGATCAGGCCAGCGACTTTGGTGAACATGGCGTTGATGGCGGTACCCAGCGCGCCGGCACCGACGGTGATGGCAGCGGCCACCAGCGCAGCGATCAGTGCGTATTCGATGGCGGTGACGCCGGCTTCGTCCTGGATGAAATTCTTGATAGCGTTCATGGTAATTCCTTGTCTTAAATTTAGGTAAACAATTTGGGGTCGGACTCGGCCGCTTACATCAGTTTTTCAGCAGGGCCAGCGCGGCGATGGCGATCACGACCGTGGCCAGAGAGGCGATCAGTGCGTATTCCATCATCGTCGCACCGTCAGCCTCGCTGGCAAACCGGCGCCAGGCCGGTGCAGGTTTCGGGTCTCGCATCGAGCTTCCTCGCGATGGCTGGTACGACGATTACTTGATCAGACCAGCGACTTTGGTGAACATGGCGTTGATGCTGGTGCCCAGCGCGCCGGCGCCGACGGTGATGGCTGCAGCGACCAGAGCAGCGATCAGTGCGTATTCAATGGCGGTGACACCGGTTTCGTCGTTGATGAAGTTTTTGATCGAGTTCATGTTGATTTCCTTCTGGTTGGGTTTGTGTTGCCGATGTATGAATCTTACGCACCGGGCGCCCGCACCACATCCGACAAACGTCACGATCTGCAGGGACATGTGTCACTAATTTCTGTGTGGAAACAGTGACATTTGTCCCGCTGCGCTAGGCGGCACTGCTGCCGAGCCCGTGTTTCGACGCATACACATACAATTCCAGCCGGTTGGCGACCTGCAGTTTCTGGTAAATCGTGGTCAGGTTGTTGCGCAGCGTGTGCTCGGCGATGAACAGCTGCTGCGCCAGTTCCTTGTTGGGCGCGCCATTGCTGTCGGCCACGGCGGCGACGATCTTGCGCTCCTTCGGCGTCAGGCTGGCGATGCGCTGCGCCTCCGGGTCGAGTGCCTTGGGCGCGGCCGGCGCCATCAGCTCGCCCAGCAGCACGTTCATCAGGCTGGCGTCGAGGCAGGGTTCACCGCGTGCTACCTTGCGGATCGCGTCCAGCACCACCTCGGCCGGTGCTTCCTTGCCGACCACGCCGCGCGCGCCGCTGCGCACCGCCTGCCCCAGCAGCTGCTGATCGCGGTTGCCACTCAAAATCAGTACCTTGCACTGGCCGCCGGCCACCAGCTGGGGCAGGATTTCCAGCGAGGAGCGGCCTTCCAGATCAAGGTCGAGCACGATCAGGTCGGGCCGCAGCGCGGCCGCCTGGGCCAGCGCGCTGTCATTGTTATGGGCGGTGCCCAGCAGCAGCATGGCCGGGCGTTCGCCCTCGATCAGTTTTTCCAGGCCCCACAACATGGTCTTGTGGTCATCGACCAGCAGGATGCGGATCGGCGCGGCAGTGGTAGTGGTAGTGGGCATCGGGCAGGTCCTGCTAAACGGGAATGGCGATATACACGGCGGTGGCGCCGGCGGCGGTCATGCCGACCTCGGCGCTGCCACCGAGCGCCATCGCGCGTTCGGTCAGCGAGCCGGGACGGAAGGGCGCGGCCGGCTGGCCATTGCCTTCATTGTCAATCTGGATGCGCAGCCAGCCGCTCTCGCAGGCCAGCGTGATCTGGCCGCGCTTGGCGAGCGTGTGCTTGCGGATATTGCTCATGCCTTCGCTGGCGATCTGGAACACTTCGGCGGCCAGCCGGTCGCTGATGCGCAAGCCTTCGTCGGCCACGATGCCGATGTCGATATTGTAGAAATCCCGCATCTGCTTGGCCTGGCGCCGCAGCGCCACCAGCAGCTCGGACTTCTGCGCCGGCGCATCGGCACGCACCTGCTTGGCGAAATTGCGCATGTCGGCGATGGTGTCGGTGGCCATCGCCAGCAGCTTGTCCAGTTCCGGCGCCAGCGGATCGTCGTCGCGTACGCCCTGGCGCACGGCGCTCAGGCCGTGCCGCAGGCCGATATATGGCTGGATCGTGGTGTCGTGCAAGTCGCGGGCAATTTTTTGCCGTTCACGGAAGGCCGCGTCCGACGCCAGCCGGTCCAGCAATTCGATGTTCTCGATCACCGGGAAGACCTGCGCCGCCAGATGGTGCAGGAAGCGCGCGTCGGCGCGGCCGAAGCGCCGGCTGGCCGACACCACGTACAGGCGGCCGCTGCCCTTGCGCAGCGGCAGCGGCGCGCTGATGAAGGATTCCGCATCGAACAGGTCAGCCTGCTGTTCGCAGACCGCGTCCGGCAAGCGGGCCCAGTGCGACTGGCCCGGCGTATTGGCGCGGCAGCTGCCAGTGCGCGGCAGGCGCGCATGCAGCGCGCGCGCGAACAGCACGCTCTGGCTGGGGTCGAAGGCCAGCAGCGGCGCGGCGGCGCCGGCGCTCAGGCGTGACAGCGTGTGGCGCGCCTCGCCGTCCTGCTCGGTGGCCGAATACAGCAGCCAGTGATCGCTGTCCTGCTCGCGCATCAGCAGCACGCAGTTGCTGGCCTGGTAGAACTGACGGGTCTGTTGCAGCACCGACTGGATGGTCTGGGTCACGCCAAAGCGTGGGTTGGACAGGCGGCTGACGTTGCGCAGCAGCGCCAGGCGGCGCCGCTGGGCCAGACCGAGGCCGCCCCAGTAGGCGATCATGTAGCCGAGCGCCAGCACGAAGGCGGTGCGCAGCAGCAGGTGCACCAGGTCGGCGCCCTGATCGGACAGCAGCGTGGCCATGGCCAGTATCAGTGCCGAACCGAGGGTGACGCGCGCGCCCTCGTCGAAGCCCCACTGGAATGACGCGGTCAGGATCACGAAGAAAAAGAAGGGGAAGAAGAAGCTGTTGCTGCCGCCGCTGCAGTAGACCATCAGGCCGTACCAGCACACGTCCAGCCAGTAGACCACCTTGCCGTGCCAAAACGGTGTGTCGAGGTAGCGCGCCGCCAGCAGCAGCGCGGCGCTGTGCACGACATAAGCGCAGAATACCAGCCATGCCACCTGGTTCATGC
>JBGSBQ010000433.1:0-3952 GCA_041730475.1 Sphingomonadaceae bacterium | reverse complement strand
CCGCGCTGCGTCAGCAGGTAGACGCCATAGCCAATGAACAGCGCAGTCCAGCCCAGCATTTGCACGGCGCCCGGCAGCACCGGCGATACCAGCCACCAGCCCATCGCCAGCATCAGCACGCCGAAGAAACGCTTGACCGCATCCATCCACATGCCGGCGCGCGGCAGCAGTGCGCCGGCCGACATGCCGACCAGCAGCAAGGGCACGCTCATGCCGAGCGCCATCGCAAACAGGGCGCTGCCGCCGATCAGCACATCGCGCGTCTGGCTGATGTATAGCAGCGCTCCGGCCAGCGGCGCCGCCACGCACGGGCCGACGATCAACGCCGAGATCGCCCCCATGACGAATACGCCGGCCAGCTTGCCGGACGATTGCCGGTTCGATGCGCTGCTCAGCTTGGCCTGCAAGGCACTCGGCACCTGCAGTTCATAGAAACCGAACATCGACAGCGACAGCACCGCCATCAGCACGGCAAACGCGCCCAGCACCCACGGGTTCTGCAAGGTTGCAGCCAGTCCTTCACCGACCAGCCCGGCGGCCACGCCGAGCGAGGTGTAGACAATGGCCATGCCCAGCGCATAGGTGGCGGACAGCAGCAGGCCGCGGCTGCGGTTGCTGCGATCCCCCTCCCCCACAATGATTGACGACAGGATGGGCACCATCGGCAACACGCAGGGCGTGAACGACAGTCCCAATCCCAGCAGCGCAAACAGCGGCAGGATGACGAGGAATTGGCCGCCCTTCAGCGCGGCTTCGATGCGCCCCAGATCCGAGGGGGCGGCCGCAGCGGCGGGCGCTACGGCGGCGGCGCCTGGCGTGGTAATCGTGGTCTGCGGCGTCGGCACCGCGTTCACGGTGACGCCCGGGCTGACGGCGGCCGGCTTGCCGTCGCCACCGGCGCTGGCTGGCGCCGCAGTCGCAACGGTCGCCGCAGTCGGTGCCGCCGGCAGCGCTACCGAACCACTGCCTACCAGGCTGGCCTTGGCGTCCTGCGGCGAGTAGCACAGTCCCTTGTCAGAACAGCCCTGCCCGGTCGACACCAGCGTGAACGGGCCAGCAGTATTCACCGCCATCGTAATCGTCACGCTGCGGCGATAGGTTTCCACATTTTTCTGGAACGTCTCGTCAAAGTGGATGGTGCCGGGCGGGATACTGGGCGCTCCCAGCGTGGCGCCGCTGGCGGCAAACTTGAAGCGCTCGCGGTACATATAATAGCCATCGGCGATCTGGTAGGTCACGGCCAGCGTATGGCCATCGACCATGCGGGCCGAGAACTTGAAAGCCAGTTCGGGATCAAGAAATTCGTCATCCGCGTGGGCCGGATGGGCCATGCCCAAGGCCAGCAACAGCACACTGGACAACAGCAAGAACAAGCGCCGGGCCGGCGCGGCAAGGGTCGCAAAACGGAACATGAAGGCCTTCTATCGTTAACGCTGAATACTTCAGCAACAGCATAGTACACCGGGCCTGATTTTTGCGCCGGAGTCCCCCGCGAGCACGTCGACCTATGCGAAACTCTTCATCTTTCCCCGTACACTGGAGCATGGCATGGCACTGACACACCCCGCGATCCTTTCCTTTCTGGCGCTGGCCGCCGTGCCTGCGCTGGCCGCCCCGCCCGTCATCAGCGAAGCTGGCCTGCTGGCCCACATCAAGGTGCTGGCATCGGACGAGTTCGAGGGCCGCTCACCCGGCACGCCCGGTGAGGCCAAGAGCGTGGCCTATATCGAGCAACAGTTCAAGCAGCTGGGCCTGAAGCCGGGCAATCCGGACGGCAGCTACCGGCAAGCCGTGCCCCTGCTGGGCAAGACGCCGACGCCCAGCTTCAGCTACCGGATCGGCGAGCGCACGGTGACGCTGCGCTTCGGCGAGGACTATGTGGCCAGTTCCAGCGGCGCACAAACCAAGGTCAGCATCCCTGATTCGGAGATCGTGTTCGTCGGTTATGGCGTGCAGGCACCGGAATATGGCTGGGATGATTACAAGGGCGTCGATGTGCGCGGCAAGACCATCCTGATGCTGATTAACGATCCGGCCATTCCCGACCCGCGCGACCCGAGCCGGCTCGATCCGGCCATGTTCAAGGGCAGCGCGATGACGTATTACGGCCGCTGGACCTATAAGTACGAAATCGCCGCCAAGCTTGGCGCAGCGGCTGCCATCATCATCCATGAAACCAAACCGGCGGCCTACCCCTGGGACGTGGTGCGCAACGGCCGTCTGCACGAGCAGTTCAGCCTGCTGCGTGACGGCCCCGACCCCGACGCACCACCCGTGCCCGGCTGGCTGCATCTGGATCGCGCCAAAGACATGCTGAGCGCCGCCGGCCTCGATTTCGACACCCTGAAGCAGGCCGCGTTGCGCCAGGACTTCCGTCCCGTCAGCCTGCATGGCCAAGCCAGTTTCACGGTCGACAATATAGCGCGCACCGTGCAATCGAATAATGTGGTGGGACTGATCGAGGGCAGCGATCCCAAGCTCAAGCATGAATATGTGATTTACAGTGCCCACTGGGACCATTTCGGCATCGATGAAAACTTGCCGGGCGGGCGCAGCAAGCAGATCTACCATGGCGCGCTGGACAATGCCTCCGGCACCGCGGCGCTGATTGAGATCGCGCGCGCCTACCAAGCGCTGCCGAAGGCGCCGAAACGCTCCATCCTGTTCCTCGCCACCACGGCCGAAGAACGCGGCCTGCTGGGCGCCAAATACTATGCCAGCCATCCACTGCGGCCGCTGCGCGACACGGTGGCGAACCTGAACATCGACGGCCTCAACGCCTGGGGCAAGACCGAGCAGATCGAAAACGTCACGTCGGGTCATTCCAGCATCGATGCGCTGCTGATCACGGCCGCCAAACGCCAGGGCCGCATGGCGCAAGCGGATACGCGTGCCGAACTGGGCAGCTTCTACCGCGCCGACCAGCTCGAATTCGCGCGGGTCGGGGTGCCGGTGCTGTACACCAAGTCGCGCAGCAAATTCATCGGCCAGCCGGATAGCTATGCGCATGACATGGTCGACCACTATGTCGCGCATGACTACCATCAGGTCAGCGATGACGTGCGCAGCGACTGGAACTTCGCCGGCGCGGTGCAGGACATGCAGCTGCTATTCCAGGTCGGTTACACGATTGCCGAGGGCGCGACGCCGGTGTGGCATGCTGGCTCCGAATTCAAGGCAGCGGGCGAGGCGCGGCTACGGCGCTGACATAAAAAAAGCCAGGCGACTAGCCTGGCTTTTTCACAACAACATTCAACCGGGAAGATTACTCTTCTGCGGTTGGAGCGCTGTCGATGTCGGTGACTTCTGGACGGTCCAGCAGCTCAACATACGCCATTGGAGCGTTGTCGCCAACGCGGAAACCCATTTTCAGGATGCGCAGGTAGCCGCCGTTGCGGTTAGCGTAGCGTGGGCCCAGTTCTGCGAACAGCTTCAGAACCATTTCGCGGTCGCGCAGGCGGGAGAATGCCAGACGCTTGTTGGCCAGGGTGTCAACTTTACCCAGGGTCAGGATCGGTTCGATCACGCGACGCAGTTCTTTTGCCTTAGGCAGGGTGGTTTTGATGGCTTCATGACGCAGCAGGGAAACGGTCATGTTGCGCAGCATAGCCAGGCGGTGGGACGAGGTACGATTCAGCTTACGGAGGCCGTGACGGTGACGCATGGTACTTCCTTTCAGTTGTTTAAATCCGAGTTCTTCGATCGCTCAGGCTACGCCCGGGCGCGGACCGGTTCTAGGGGGATAACGTCCGGCACAACATGCGCCGGACGGGTGCTACGATTACTTTTCCAGGCCAGCAGGTGGCCAGTTTTCCAGCTTCATGCCCAGGGTCAGGCCACGCGAAGCCAGTACTTCTTTGATTTCGTTCAGGGACTTGCGGCCCAGATTCGGCGTCTTCAGCAGTTCGTTTTCCGAACGCTGGATCAGGTCGCCGATGTAGTAGATGTTTTC
>JBGSBQ010000432.1:0-3956 GCA_041730475.1 Sphingomonadaceae bacterium | reverse complement strand
GCGAGATATTCCACTTTGGCGCCATGCTGTCGAGGAAGCGCATCAGCGCACCCGGACGCTCGGGGAACTCGAAGCGGTACAGCAGCTCATCCTTGGCCAGTGCGCTCTTGCCCCCGACCAGATGGCGGATGTGGGCCTTGGCCAGTTCATCGTGGGTCAGGTCCAGCGTCTTGAAGTCATGCTCTTCAAAGCGACGCGCCACCACGCTCGATTCGCCACGGTCGGCGATCTGCACGCCGACAAACACGTGGGCCTGATCCTTGTCGCTGATGCGGTAGTTGAACTCCGTCACATTACGGGCCCCGACCAGTGCGCAGAAGCGGCGGAAGCTGCCGCGCTGTTCCGGCAAAGTCACGGCGAACACGGCTTCGCGCGATTCGCCTAACTCGGCGCGCTCGGCGACGAAGCGCAAACGGTCGAAATTCATATTCGCGCCGCAGGCGATGGTGATCAGGGTTTCATCCTTGATCGGATTCTTGGTCAGCGCGGCCCGTTCCACATAAGCCTTGGCGCCGGCAATCGCCAGCGCGCCAGCCGGTTCCAGAATGCTGCGGGTGTCGGTGAACACGTCCTTGATGGCGGCACAGATGGCATCGGTATCGACGATGATGATGTCGTCCACGTACTGCTGGGTCAGGCGGAAGGTTTCCTCGCCCACCAGACGCACGGCGGTACCGTCCGAGAACAGGCCGACATCGGCCAGCGTTATCCGTTCACCGGCCTTGACGCTGCGCGCCATGGCATCCGAATCGAGGGTCTGCACGCCGATGATCTTGATGTCCGGCCGGATCTGCTTGACGTAAGCGGCCACGCCCGAGATCAGGCCACCGCCGCCGATGGCGACGAAGATGGCGTGAATCGGACCCGAATGCTGGCGCAGGATTTCCATGCCGATGGTGCCCTGACCGGCGATCACGTCCGGGTCATCGAAAGGATGGACGAAAGTCAGCTTCTGTTCTTTTTCCAGCGTCAGCGCATGGTTGTAGGCATCGGTGTAGGACTCGCCGAACAGCACCACTTCCACCGCTGGGCCGCCGCGCGCCTTGACGGCGTCGATCTTGACTTGCGGGGTGGTGGTGGGCATCACGATCAGGGCGCGGCAGCCGAGCTTGGCTGCCGACAGCGCTACGCCTTGTGCGTGGTTGCCGGCCGAGGCACAAATCACGCCGCGCTTGCGCTGCGCATCGCTCAGGTGCGCCATCTTGTTGTAGGCACCGCGCAGCTTGAAGCTGAACACGCTCTGCATGTCCTCGCGCTTGAAATAAATTCGGTTCTCGTAACGCTGCGACAGGGTCGGCGCGAGTTCCAGCGGGGTTTCTACAGCCACGTCGTAGACGCGGGCGGTCAGGATTTTCTTCAAGTAGTCGATAGTCATAGTCTGCAAACAATGTAATTCGTGGCCAGCGGCCTGACGGCACAACTGGATCGTTCATGCGGCGACTTGCTCTATCCGGTGGGTGACCGGGGGCGGCAGTGGCACGGGGCTGGCGCGGATGGCGCAGCACCGCTCTGTTCCTTGGTACGGCTTGATTGGTGTTCTTTATTATAATGGACACCTTTCGCCCCATGAAAACTATCCGATGATCGAATCCGCAATTGCCTGGTTGCTGGCCGTGCTGGCCGTGCCGAAAGTGGGGCTGACCTCGGTATTCCTGATCAGTCTGGTATCCGCTACCTTGCTGCCGCTGGGCTCGGAGCCGGCCGTATTCGCCGTCATCAAGGCCAATGCGGCGCTGTTCTGGCCGGTGATTCTGGTCGCTACGCTGGGCAACACGCTGGGCGGCGCCATCGATTACTGGATGGGCTATACGGCCAAGCGCAGCTTCGCGCGCGAACGCCAGAGCCGCTGGTTCCACTGGCTGGAACGGTATGGTGCCAAGACCATGCTGCTGGCTTGGCTGCCCGGTATCGGCGATCCGCTGTGTACGCTAGGGGGCTGGCTGCACTTGCCGTTCTGGCCCAGCATCGCCTACATGGCAGTCGGCAAATTGTTGCGCTACATCACTATGACGACGCTGTTGCTGTACGTGCCAGACGGAGTGTGGCATCGCATCGGGCAAATGCTGGCCTGATTGCACCAAATACGTCATTTTGTAATATTGCCTAATTAATAAATAATATTCAGTTTAGGCAATCGATTTTGTGAATTTATGCCAACGACGCGCTATTTTTGCAAATTTTTGATGGCAATCGTGCCCTGTTATAGCCCTTCCAAACCCTAAGGCTGTTCCGGCGTGGTGCGGCGCAATACGCTAGAATGGTCGCCCGGGTTCAGTCTACAAGTCCACATCACAATGAATGCCCCTGCACAAATCCAAGCTTTGCTGGCCGAAACGCCCCATGGTCCCGCGCCGACCCGTCTGCGCGAAATCCCTTACAACTACACGTCGTTTTCCGATCGCGAGATCGTCATCCGGCTGCTAGGGGAGGAGTCATGGACCCTGCTGGATGCGCTGCGCGGCGCGCGCCAGACCGGCCGCTCGGCCCGCATGCTGTACGAAGTGCTGGGTGATATCTGGGCGGTACGGCGCAATCCCTACCTGCAAGACGACATGCTGGACAACCCGAAGCGGCGTCAGGAACTGATCGACGCGCTGCATCACCGTCTGGCCGAAGTCGACAAGCGCCGCCTGACGGTGGATGCGGTCGGTGAAGAATCGAAGATCCGCAGCGCCAACGTGGAAAAGCTGTTGCGCGCCGCCAGCAAGGCGGTGGCCGACTTTGGCGAGGAGTTCCGCCAGGTGTACGACCTGCGCAAGCGCACCAACAAGGTACTGGGCCGCTACACGGACAAGCACAACATCTGCTTCGACGGCATGAAGCGCATTTCGCACGTGACCGACGCCACCGACTGGCGCGTCGAGTATCCGTTCGTGGTGCTGACGCCGGACACGGAAGATGAAATGGCCGGCCTGGTCAAAGGCTGTATCGAACTGGGACTGACCATCATCCCGCGCGGCGGCGGCACCGGTTACACCGGCGGCGCGATTCCGCTGACGCCGATGTCGGCCGTCATCAACACCGAGAAACTGCTGAACCTTGGCGCCGTCGAGATGAAGGTGCTGCCGGGTCTGGACCGCGAATACGCGACCATCTACTCGGGCGCTGGCGTGATCACCAACAAGGTATCGGAAGCGGCCGAGAAGGCAGGCTTCGTGTTCGCCGTCGATCCGACCTCCGCGCACGCGTCCTGCATCGGCGGCAATATCGCCATGAATGCTGGCGGCAAGAAGGCCGTGCTGTGGGGCACGGCGCTGGATAACCTGGCCTCGTGGCGCATGGTCGACCCGAACGGCGACTGGCTGGAAGTGACCCGCATCGAGCACAATCTGTCGAAGATTCACGATGCGCCGGTGGCCAAGTTCAAGCTGGAATGGACCCATCCGAATGCGCGCGGCGAAGCCAAGGGCGAACCGTTCAAGACCGAGATGTTGGAAATCGCCGGCCGCAAATTCCGCAAGGAAGGCTTGGGCAAGGACGTGACCGACAAGTTCCTGTCCGGCCTGCCGGGCATCCAGAAAGAGGGCTGCGATGGCCTGATTACATCCCGTTCCGCCCGCAGCCGCTCCAGTTCGGCGGCCTGGGCGATGATGGTGGATTCCATGTCGGGTACGCGGGCGATGCGGCGAGCGTTGGCGCAAGCCTCGTGCTGGCTTGTTTTCGCGTCCCATTCATACGGCCACATGCCTCCCGTGCGGACGATGGTTTTGTCTGCAATCACGTCGCAATTGACGCTTAGTGGCCATCCCGTCCACCTGTCTCCGCTGTCATCAACAAATACACTCCACGACCCCGGCGTTCCGGCTTCACGATCCGCAATCATCGCGGCGATTTGTGCGGCATCCATCACGCCACCGCCTTTGCATCAGCAGTCAGCAGATTGTCGGACATGGCCTTCTGCGTGATGCGAACGGGGTCATCGTATTCGGCGGCGATGCCGTTCTCGTGCCCGTAGT
>JBGSBQ010000431.1:0-3964 GCA_041730475.1 Sphingomonadaceae bacterium | reverse complement strand
TGCAGCGCGCGCCCACAGTGAACGCTATTTCGGCGCGCTGCACGAAGCCAACGCCTTCCATTTTCACCCGCTGAAATACGTGCAGGGCATGGCCCGGGCGCTGTCTGAGGGTGGGGTGCGCATCCATGAACGCAGCAAAGCTGTGCAGATACTCCCGCACGCGGGCGGCTGGCGGATTCGTACGGCGAGTGGTGAAGTGCGGGCACGCTCATTGGTGCTGTGCTGCGGAGGTTACATTGAGCGCCTGTATCCCCGGCTGGCTGCGGCCATGCTGCCGATTGCGACCTATGTGATGGTGACGGAGCCACTCGGCACGCGCTTGCCGGCCGCACTGGGCACCGATGCGGCCATTTACGATAACCGCTTTGCGTTTGACTATTATCGGCCGCTGGCCGACACCCGGCTATTGTGGGGGGGCCGGATCGCCGTGCGTGAGCGCAGCGCACCAGACGTGGCGCGCTTGCTGTATCAGGATATGCTGAAGGTCTATCCGCAACTGGCGGGCACGCGGGTGGAGTATGCGTGGAGTGGCATGATGAGTTACGGCCGTCACAAGATGCCACAGCTGGGGCGCCTGCCAGAGGGAATCTGGTATGGCATGGGGTTTGGCGGGCATGGCGTGGCGCCGACCACGCTGGCGGGCGAGGTGCTGGCGCGCGCCATCCTTGGCGATCGCAGCGAACTGGATCGCTTCACGGCATGGGGCTTGCCGTCAACGGGCGGCCACGCCGGATTACTGGCCGCGCAGCTTACCTACTGGTATTACGAGCTGCGCGACTGGATGCGGCAATAAGCGTTATTGCTCGCGCCGCACACGGGGCGCCAGTGCGCTGCCTTCGACTTCGAGGAACATGGTGCCGATCGCATTACGGCTGATCTTGACCTTGGGATTGTCGCGTTCCCACAGCGACGCATCGCTGCCGTCGGCAACCCGCCACACCTGGCCATTGGCGAGCCGGAAGCGGGTATTGGGACCCCAGCCATCGAATTTGCCGATGATGGTGCTTTCAATTTCATTGGGTTCGTTCACCGGGCGGCGCTTGTCGGCGGACAGGCCAAAGTCGCGTGCCGGATCGGCTGCCGCTGTCATCGCGGGGGCTGCAGGCGCGCTCGCGGCAGCAGCCGGACTTGCAATAATTGCGGCCGTTGGCGCGACAGCCGCGGGCGCCACAGCGCGGGCGCCGGTCAGCGGCATTGCGTCGTAGCAGGCGACGCGCGCCGGGATATCGGAAATGGCGCGGCAGCGCAGGATGGCGGCATCATCGGCCAGCGCGGCGCTGGACACAGTCAGCAGCAATAGCATTGCTTTCATTGATCATCTTTCGCACATAGGGGGAACGGGATAAGGCCAGCTATAGCACAGCAGCGAGATAGTCATAACCAAGCTATTGTAGCGGGCGATAATCGTCGTAAGCATCAGGATTCTGGCCGTGACCGTTGGCTTGGCGCAGATTGCCACTGCCGCCAGGGCACGCTTTTCGTAAAGCGGGGCTATTTTTAGCAGGCACGACATCTTATACCAATATTTTGTTCCGCGAGCCCCGCCGACTCCAGCTGTTGAAGCGCGAGCAGGTCAAGCTCCAGTCCTATGCCGGCAGCGACGGCGCAGGGCAGAACAGCTTCGCCACTTGGTTGAGAGATGGTTGGCTGAACACTGTCAGGGATGGGTTTTCTGGTACTGCCTGTAATCGGCAGTGCCACGATAGTCTTCCAGTGCTTGCCAATAGCGAGTGGTCGCGGCGGGGTATTGCGTTTGGAACTGGCGCGACAGCATCATATAGAGCGGGGTCTGCTCGAAAGGGTGCATGGCGCGCTCGATTTTGCCAGCATAACGGTTGGCGAGCAGGCGGTCCGCTTCAACCTCCATTCCGATCACGCCGTCGATCCGGCCGGAAGCGAGTTTGGCGAAATTAAGTTCCAGCGATTTGGGTCCATCATCGAAGCGTACCTGCAGTTGCCGCAGCTTTTCGATGATGATGGTAAAGCCGGATTCGACGCCGATGGTCCCTAGTCCCAAACCGGTGAATTGCTTGCCATCCCAGTCTAACGCCGCCCCCTTGCGGCGATAGAGGGAGTAGCGCGGGGTACCGACCGCTTTCTTTTCATCGGGCACTCCAGCGGCCATCGGGAACACCACATACTTGGCGCGCTCGGTGGAATAGGCGCCAATCATGCCATCGACCTGTCCCGCCCTGAGCTGTTCGAAGCAACGCCGGCGCGGCGCAACACTGCGTTCTAATTTCATTCCCATTTCACGCGCCGCCTGGCGCGCGAGGTATTGCAAATGCCCGCTGCCGTCGACCCGGCCGTAAGGAGGATAGTCAACGTCCATCGAACATAGGCGGAACTGGGCTGGCACGGCCACGCTTTGGCCCATTGCCTCAGACGATACGATTGGCAATGCCAATATTAGTGAGACGATGCAGATCAAACGGATCCGAGCAGCCATAGGTAGCCCCGCATTCTATTTCCATGTCAGCATACCATGGCCCTGGTCAGACTTAACACCGCTCTCGTTCGCTTCGCACTCCTGTGGGCCAGGAGTGGAATTCAATCGGTGTCGCGATGTTTTTAGCTGCAGGCGCCGCAACAAGTGGTCCGATTCAGAAGCACATGTTCCAGTTCGCAGTCGTATCCGGCGGCTTGTAGCGTGTCACGAAGGAGCATGGTCGACACCTGATTCTCGTCATAGATGATATCGCAGGTATCGCTCGCTTCACCGATGAGTACATCGGTAACCCCCGGCACTGACAGAAGTCGCTGCTCTGCCTCAGGATTGAAGTGTGAAGTAGTACTATTTTTTAACAGGAACGTAGCACGTAACATGGTGAATCCTTACAAAATATTGGTTGAGAAAGTTGAGTTGCTTTAAGTTGCTGCGCTGATGATGCGAAAGGTGGAATGCCACTGGTCGAGCGCTTGTATGAGTCCTGCGCAGGGTGTTGGTGGACAAATGAAGTCTCCCTGCACCAGGGCTGCATCGCTTTCTGCAGACAGATACCATTGCAGAAGGGTACTGACACCGGTCAGCCCGATGTCCTTGGATCGACGATTTCTGATCAGATGCTCAGTGATTGCGTCACGCGTATCGTCGCACTGAAAAACATCGATCATTTGTATGCCCTCGACAGCACTGAAACCAGCAATACCGAGGTCATTCGCAGATAGCCCGAGGGCAGCGCTGCAATCGTTGATCGACGTGCGCGCCGCATGCGTGCTGAGCGTTGCACCGGACAGGTTGACGGAGATCGGTACAGCCAAATTGTTGGTCCCCGGCTTAGTCCATGAATTGTTCCGCCATGCCTTGGCAGCAATTGAAGCCTGCTCAACCAGCGACACTGCAATCTGGTCCAGAAGATCAAACTGATACGCTTCGCAGAGAAATTCATGCGGCGCCAACATGCCGCGTGCCGGATGCATCCAGCGCATGGTGGCTTCCAATAACTCGACTTTTCCGCTGCGCGGGGCGACGAAGGGTTGGAACACAGCGATGAACTGGCCCAGTTCCAGAGCTGTTTCAAGGTCGGAGCGCAGCGGCGAACTGCCACATACCCGAAAACGCGGCATGTGTGGTCGGGCACGAGTAAGCGGAAGAGGGTGGTGGAGCATGATAGGACCAAAACAAGTATGTGTGATGTATCTTAAATCGTCGGACGAAATAAATCAAATATTTCATATGCATCTTTATAAAAAATATGCCACAATCGTTTCATTCCCACTTAACCGCAAGGACATTTCATGAAAACCATCCCTGAAGAAAAGGCACACTACAAAAGCACCCCCGTCTTTACTGAGCTGACTGTGCCCGCTGCATTGCAGCGTAGTCACACCACGGCCGCCAATGTATGGGGGAGGATCACTATCCTGGAAGGATCGCTGCTGTACCGAATCACAGATGCACGACATCCGAAAGAAGAAGTGCTGCTTTCGCCTGAGAATCCGGGCGTTGTCGAGCCCGGCGTCG
>JBGSBQ010000430.1:0-3932 GCA_041730475.1 Sphingomonadaceae bacterium | reverse complement strand
GCCGGAACCGACCAAGATCAACGAAATCCGCGAACCTATCGTCACCGTCAACCTGTACATGCCGCAAGAGTATGTCGGTTCTGTGATCACGCTGTGTATCGGCAAGCGTGGCGTGCAGATGGACATGGCGTACCATGGCCGACAGGTCAAGCTGGTCTACGAAATGCCGATGGGCGAGATCGTGCTGGACTTCTTCGACAAGCTGAAGTCGACCTCGCGCGGTTATGCGTCGATGGACTACGAGTTCAAAGAGTACCGTGCTTCGGACGTGGTCAAAGTCGACATGCTGATCAACGGCGAGAAGGTCGATGCGCTGGCCATCATCGTGCACCGCTCCAATTCGGCCTACCGTGGCCGTCAGGTGGCGGCCAAGATGCGTGAACTGATCCCGCGCCAGATGTTCGACGTGGCGATTCAGGCGGCGATCGGCGTCAACGTGATTTCGCGCGAGAACGTCAAGGCACTGCGCAAGAACGTGCTGGCCAAGTGCTACGGCGGTGACATCAGCCGTAAGAAGAAACTGCTGGAAAAACAAAAGGCCGGTAAAAAACGCATGAAGCAAGTGGGCTCGGTGGAGATTCCACAAGAAGCGTTCCTGGCAATCTTACAAGTGGATGAGAAATGAACCTGCAAGTCATCTTAGGAAACTTTGCCTTAATTCTGTTCGTCCTGATGGTGATCACCGGGGTCATCTGGTTCCTCGACGTGTTTTATCTGGCCAAGCAGCGCCGTGCCGCCGCCGACCGTGCGCTGGCCGAGTACGACGCCCGCAACGCCAAGCTGACCGCCGACGGCATCAAGCTCGACAGCGGCAACAGCCGCGCTGCGATTGAAACGGCACTGCTGCGCCAGCCGACGTGGATTGAATACTCGGGCAGTTTCTTCCCGGTGATTGCGCTGGTGTTTTTCCTGCGCTCTTTCCTGTACGAGCCGTTCAAGATTCCGTCGTCGTCGATGGTGCCGACCTTGCTGGTGGGTGACCTGATTCTGGTGAACAAATATACCTACGGCATTCGTCTGCCGGTGCTGAACAAGAAGATTGTCCAGATCAACGACCCGCAGCGCGGCGACGTGATGGTGTTCAAGTACCCGATGGACATGACGCAGGATTACATCAAGCGCGTCATCGGCGTGCCCGGTGATAAAATCACCTATGAAAACAAGCGCTTGACGGTGAACGGCAAGCCGGTGGAGTACACCGCGCTGGACGATTACCTGGATGACGAACATCTGGTGTATAACAAGCAATATCAGGAAAACCTGAGTGGCGTGGCACACAAGATCCTCAATAACGAACAGGCCGCCACGCTGAATCTGGGCGACGTCAAGGCTTTCCCGCACAATGAAAACTGCACCTACAAGTACGAAGGTTTTACCTGCGTCGTACCTGCTGGTAACTATTTCATGATGGGCGATAACCGCGACAACAGCGCCGACAGCCGCTACTGGGGTTTTGTGCCGGACAAGAATATCGTCGGCAAAGCCTTCTTCGTGTGGATGAACCTCGGCAACCTGCGTCGCATTGGCGGCATCCAGTAAGACTGAGCCAGAGAAGGGGATCAAGATGCGTGGAAACAAGCAACAAGGTATCTCGCTGGTGGGTCTGATTATCGTGCTTGCCGCGCTCGGCTTTGTCGGCGTGCTGGCCATGAAGATCGTGCCCACGTATTCCGAATACCGGGCGATCCAGAACGCCATCGTCGAGGCCAAGAAAAATGGCACGACGGTGGTGGAAATCCAGAAGTCGTTCGACGCCAACGCCTCGGTCAGCTACATCAGTTCGATCACCAGCCGTGACCTGGTGATCGGCAAAGAAAACGGCGAAATGGAAATCAGTTTCGCCTACGAAAAGAAAATCCCGCTGGTCGGTCCGGCCAGTTTGCTGCTGGAATACCAGGGCAGCACGGCCAAGGGTGGCCAGGCGGCCGGCGCCAAGTCCGATCAATAAGTAACAAGTGACCAATCAACGATGAATCTTCAGCTCTTGCAAACCCGTTTAGGCTATACGTTCCAGGATGCTGGCCTGCTGCAGCAAGCCTTGACGCACCGTAGCCACAGCAGTTTGCACAATGAGCGGCTGGAATTCCTGGGCGACTCGGTGCTGAACTGCGTGGTGGCCTCCATCCTGTACGAGCGCTACGTGGCGATCGACGAGGGTGACCTGTCGCGCCTGCGCGCCAATCTGGTCAAGCAGCAGTCGCTGTATGAAATTGCCCAGAAGCTGGAACTGTCGCAGTTCCTGCGCCTCGGCGAAGGCGAACTGAAATCCGGTGGTTTCCGGCGTCCGTCGATTTTGGCCGACACGCTGGAGGCGCTGTTAGGCGCCATTTTTTTGGATGGCGGCTTCAACCCGGCGCGCGACGTAATCCGCGCCTTCTACATCCCCATCCTGGACACGGTTGACCCGCAAACCTTGGGCAAGGATGCCAAGACGCTGTTGCAGGAATTCTTGCAAAGTAAGAAGATCTCGCTGCCGCTGTACAATGTGGTGGCAACCCATGGCGCCGCACACAGCCAGGAATTTGAAATTGAATGCCTGGTGCCCAAGTTGGGCATACAGGTGTATGGCCGTGGCGGCAGCCGGCGTGCCGGCGAACAGGCCGCCGCCAAGCTGGCGCTGGACGTGGCCGGTCAGGCCCTGCTGAAGACGCCGTCGGCCGCCCGCAAGGCCAAGCCACGGGCTGCGCAGCTGAAGCTGGCCGGCATCGCCACTATCCAGTCCGACGGCGATGGCGAGGGCGCACCGCAAGGCGGCGCCAAACCCCGGAAATAAGCCGGACTGATACACCGTAGTAACCCCGAACACACTTTGAATCGACCTAGCATGACTACCGCACCTACTCCCGCCAACTTCCGTTGTGGCTATATCGCCATCGTCGGCCGCCCGAACGTGGGCAAATCGACCTTGATGAATACGCTGATCGGCGCCAAGGTCAGCATCACGTCGCGCAAGGCGCAGACCACGCGCCACCGCATCACGGGCATCCAGACGCTGGATGATGCGCAGTTCATCTATGTCGATACGCCGGGTTTCCAGACCCGGCATTCGAATGCGCTGAACAACACGCTGAACAAGACCGTCACCAACACGCTGGTTTCGTCCGACCTGATCCTGTATCTGGTCGAGGCGGGTACTTTCGGCCCGGCCGACCAGCAAGTGCTGGAGCTGCTGCCGAAGGAAGTGCCGGTGATTCTGGTGATCAACAAGGCCGACCGCGTCAAGGACAAGGCCATGCTGATGCCATTCGCCCAGCAAGTAGCGTCCAAGTTCAATTTCGCCGCCATCGTGCCGGTATCGGCCAAGCTGCGCTTCCAGCTGGACGGTCTGCAAAACGAGATCAAGAAACTGTTGCCCGAGAACGATCCGATCTTTGGCCCGGATGATATTACCGACCGCAGCGAGAAATTCCTGGCCTCGGAAATCGTCCGCGAGAAGCTGTTCCGTCTGGTCGGCGACGAGCTGCCCTACACCAGTACGGTGCTGATCGAGAAGTTCGAGCAGGAAGGCAATCTGCGCCGCATTTTCGCCGCCATCCTGGTCGAGCGCGACACCCACAAGTCCATGGTCATCGGCAACAAGGGCGCACGCCTGAAGGATGTCTCGACCCAGGCCCGTCTCGATATGGAAAAACTGTTCGGCGGCCCCGTGTATCTGGAAATCTGGGTCAAGGTCAAGTCTGGCTGGGCCGATAACGAAGCAGGTCTGCGCGCCTACGGTTACGAGTAAGCGATCAGGACGCCATCGCCAGTATGTCCACCACGCTTGACGCCGACGCTGTCGCGGTACCGCCACCGGCGGGGCCCGCAGAGTTGAGCGTGGCGCCGGTGGCGGCAGCGCCCGCTGCTGCTGCTGCAGCTGCCCCCAAGCGTCCCCGTGCGCCAGCGCGCGAGCGCACCTTCGGCACCAAGGTTGGCGGCCAGCCCGCCTTCGT
>JBGSBQ010000429.1:0-3975 GCA_041730475.1 Sphingomonadaceae bacterium | reverse complement strand
GAATACGATTTGGCCGGTTTTTGCGTCGGCGCGGTTGAAAAGTCAAAAATCTTGAGTGGTAAAGATGTGGCCCCAGGCGACGTGGTGCTGGGCCTGGCCAGCAGTGGCGTGCACTCCAACGGGTTTAGCCTGGTACGCAAGTGCATCGAACGTGCTGGCAGCGACTTACCTGCGACGCTGGACGGCAAACCCTTCAAACACGCCGTGATGGAACCGACCCGCCTGTATGCCTTGCCGCCGGAAGCAGCAGTGCGGCAGGTGCTGGCGCAACTGCCGGCGCTGCGGATCGGTAGCCTGAACAACCAGCTGGCCGGCACCGAACAGGCCAAGCTGGTCGCCGGCCCCGGTGAATGGGTGGTGCGCGGCGGCGTGACCCAACGCAGCGTGCTCGATGGCGAACGCTTCCGCGAACAGGAACTGACGCTGGAACGCAGCCTGCGCTGGCCCGGCAAAGCGGCACAGGATCGCGCCATCGGTGCGCATGGCATCGTGCTGGCCGAAGCGCAGCGCACCGATGTCTGGCACGAGGCCGGCCGCACGCTGATGCAGGACTGGTACGACGCACTGCGGGCGCAAGCGACCGCCCAGCAACTGGAACAGCAGCAGACGCTGGTGCAGCGGCTGCGTGAGATCGCGGCGCGCCGCGTCAAGGCTGGCGAAGGCGCGCGCCTCGACCTGATGCAGGCCGAGACCGAACTGCGCCGGTCCGGCGTGCAGCTGGAACAGGCCCGTCAGCACTATGCCGAAGCGCTGATCCTGCTCGAACACACGTATCCGAGCTTGCCCGCACTGCCGGCCGGCGCCCTGCCCGAGCCGCAGGAACCGGCCTTGCAGCGGGCCGAGCAAGTGGCCCAGATCACCGATGACAATCACGAACTGGAACTGGCGCAGGTCGAGGCCGAATGGTACAAGCTGAAGGCGCGCCGCGCCGCCAGCGAGCGTCTGCCCGACCCGACACTGGCGGTACGCGCCGCGCGTGAACGGGCCGGACAGGAACGCACACTGGGCCTGATCCTGTCGATCCCGCTGCCGGGTGCGGTCCGCAGCGCCGACAGCAATGCTGCTGCCGTGCGCGCGGCCATGGCAGACGAGCGCGTGACCTTGGTGAAGAGCAAGGTTCAGCTGGCAGCGCAGCGCGCCGTGACCGAGCAGACGTATAACTACCAGACCTGGCTGGGCTTGCGCGATGTGGCGCAACAAAGCGCCCAGCAGGCGCAGCTGATGGAACGTGCCTATCAGGCTGGCGAAGCCACGCTGGCCGAAGCGCTGTTGGTGCGCCGTCAGGCCATGGAGGCGGCGCTGGCGGCGCAACTGGCGCAAATCACGGCGCTGGCCTCGCATGCAAGGGTGCAGCTTGATGCCCACCAACTGTGGTCGATCGACTGAGCGCACAGTTCCGGTTGTGCAGGACAGACATACCCGCCGGTGCATGGTAAGTTAGCCACCACACTGCGTTGCTTGGCTGGTTGGACGAGATGGCTTCCTGCCGGCGCGCGGGCATGTTTTCACAGGGGATGGCGATGACGATGCAGCAGCAGCAGCAGCAGCAGCAGGGACTGACGCCGGCCGAGGCGGCCGCACGCTTGCGCAGCGACGGGCCCAATGAACTGCCAACGACACGTCCGCGCAGCGCGCTGCGCCTGCTGTGGAGCGTGGTCAGCGAACCGATGTTCCTGCTGCTGGTGGCCTGCGGCATCATTTACCTGCTGCTGGGCGACCAGCAGGAGGCGCTGATGCTGCTCGGCTTTGTCGTGATCGTCATGGCCATCACCTTTATCCAGCAGCGCCGCACCGAACAATCACTGAATGCCCTGCGCGATCTGGCTTGTCCGCGGGCGCTGGTGATCCGCGCCGGCCAGCAACAGCGCATCGCCGGCCGCGAGCTGGTGGTGGGCGATCTGGTACTGCTGGCCGAAGGCGACCGTATCCCGGCCGACATCACCCTGCTGAGCGCCTCCAACCTGAGTGTCGATGAATCGATGCTGACCGGTGAATCGGTGCCCGTCATCAAACTGGCGCCGGCCGACGCCAGCCCGGCTCAGGCCCAGGCCGGACGGGTATTTTCCGGCACGCTGGTCACACAAGGCACGGCCAGCGGCATCGTGCAGGCGACCGGCGTGCATAGCGCGCTGGGCCGCATCGGCGCCGCGCTGGCCAGCCTGCCGGCCGAACTGACCCCGGTGCAACAGGAAACCCATGGCGTCGTCAAGACCGTGGCCAGCGCTGGCCTCGCGCTGGCAGCGGCGCTGGCGCTGCTGCACTGGTGGCTGCGCGGCGATGCCCTGCAAGGCTTGCTGGCCGGCCTGACGCTGGCGATGGCCATCCTGCCCGAAGAACTGCCGGTGATCCTGACGTTGTTCCTTGGCCTCGGCGCGTGGCGGCTGGGGCGCGAACAAGTGCTGGCACGCAGCATCCCCGCCATTGAACTGCTGGGAGCAACCTCGGTGCTGTGCGTCGACAAGACTGGCACACTGACCGTCAACCACATGCAGGTGGCGCAGCTATGGTCGGAACAGGGCAGCTATGCCTGCACGGCCAGCGCCCCGCCCCTGCAGGAAGCGCTGCATGGCCTGCTCGAATACGCGGTACTGGCCAGCCACCGGCGCGCCTTCGATCCGATGGAAACCGCCATCACCGGTGCCGGCCAGCGCCTGCTGGCGAATACCGAACACCTGCATGGCGACTGGCAATTAATTGATGACTACCCGCTGTCGCGCGAACTGCTGGCGATGTCGCGGGTCTGGCAGTCGCCCGACCAGTCCGAATATCTGGTGGCTGCCAAGGGCGCGCCAGAAGCCATCCTCGACCTGTGCCATATGGAACCGGTACGCGCCGCCGCCATCGCCGCACAAGTCACGGCGCTGGCCCATGACGGACTGCGCGTGATCGCCGTGGCGCAGGCGACCTTCCCGGCCAGCACGCTGCCGGCGCACCAACATGCGTTCGAGTTTGCCTTCCTCGGCCTGGTGGCGCTGCACGACCCGGTGCGGCCCGAGGTACCGCAGGCGGTGGCGCAATGCCATGCGGCCGGCATGCGGGTGGTGATGATCACCGGCGACCATCCGGCCACGGCACTGGCGATCGCCCGTCAGGCCGGCATTGCCAGTGCCGCCAGCGCCGCCAGCAGCATGCTCGATGGCGATACGCTGGCCACCCTGGACGACGCCAGCCTGCAGGCGCGGCTGGCCGATACCGTGGTGTTTTGCCGCATCGCGCCACAACAGAAACTGCGGCTGGTGCAAGCGTTCCGCCAGCGCGGCGAGATCGTCGCCATGACCGGCGACGGCGTCAACGACGCGCCCGCGCTGAAGGCCGCCAATATCGGCGTGGCGATGGGCGCGCGCGGCACCGATGTGGCGCGCGAAGCGGCCGCGCTGGTGCTGCTGAAAGATGATTTTTCGTCGCTGCTGCTGGCAGTGCGCCACGGCCGCCGTCTGTTCGCCAATCTGCGCAAGGCCATCGTCTTCATCGTCGCCGTTCATGTGCCGATTGTCGGCCTGTCGATCGTGCCGGTGCTGCTGGGCTGGCCCATGCTGCTGATGCCGGTCCACATCCTGTTCCTGCAACTGGTGATCGATCCGGCCTGTTCCATCGTGTTCGAGGCCGAACCGCTCGAAGCCGATGCGATGCACAGTCCGCCGCGCCCGCCTGCCATGCATCTGTTCGACCGCAGCATCCTGCTGCGTGGCCTGCTGCAAGGTGGCGGCCTGTTGCTGTTGCTGGTCGGCTGTTACCTGCAGGTGCGTGCCAGCAGCCAGTCCGACCCGCTGGCCCGCAGCGCCACCTTCATCACGCTGACACTGTCCAACCTGGGCCTGATTTACAGCAACCGCAGCTGGTCGCAACCCTGCTGGCGACGGCCGGCCGGTAGCAATCCGGCGTTTGGCTGGATCAGTCTGGTGACCGTGCTGTTGCTGCTGCTGGTGCTGGCCGTGCCGCCGTTGCGTACGCTGTTTGCGTTCGCAGTACCGGGAC
>JBGSBQ010000428.1:0-3978 GCA_041730475.1 Sphingomonadaceae bacterium | reverse complement strand
GCCGCGGCCAAGGCCGGGCTGGAAGGGCTGGTGCGCGGCGCCGCCTCGACCTATGCGGCGGCTGGTGTGCGCATCAACGCGGTCGCACCGGGCATCCTCGATACGCCGGCCTCGGCCGCCATTCTGGCCAACGCCAGCGTGCGCGAAGCGGCCGCGCGCCAGTATCCGCTGCCCGGCATCGGCGACAGCGCCGAAGTGGCCGATCTGATGGCCTGGTTGCTGTCCGCGTCAGCCGCCCGCGTCACCGGTCAGGTCTGGGCCATCGATGGTGGCTTCTCGGCCGTCCGGCCCCTGGTCAAATGACCACCCGGCCGCCCCTGCAGGCGCGCCTGCTCGGCTATGGTGGCCTGCTGCCGTTTGTCGGACTGGTCGCCGCCTGCCAGCTGGATCCGGGCCGGGCCGGCGCCTGGCAGCAGATGCTGCTGAACTACGGCGCCGTGATCCTGAGTTTTGTCGGCGCCCTGCACTGGGGACTGGCGATGGCGGATAACGCCCTGTCGCCGCGCGAACGCACGACCTGCTATCTGTGGAGCGTGATGCCGGCCCTGCTGGGCTGGCTGGCCCTGCTGCTCGACCCGGTCAGCGCCAGCTGCCTGCTGGCGACCGGCTTTGCGGTGCAGCTGCTGCGCGACTGGCGGGTGGCCATTCCCGCCGGCCTGCCAGCGTGGTTTCTGCCGCTGCGCATCCAGCTGTCCTGCATCGCCGTGCTGAGCCTGCTGCTCGCGACCTGCGTCGGCCGAATATAACGCTGCGTCGTTCCCGCGCAGGCGGGAACCTATACGACGCCGGCTCAGTGGCTAAGCATGGGTTCCCGCCTGCGCGGGAACGACGTACTTGATACCGGCCGGTGATCGCGGCGAGCGCATGGGTTCCCGCCTGCGCCGGAACCACGTGCTTGCGCGCGCCGTCACGCTCACGCTTAGCTGGACGTCCCCTCCCCTTCCGCCTCGCGCTTGGCATGGTACATGGCGTTGTCGGCATCGCTAAGGACCTGCTCCGCATCGCACCCGTCACCGCGAAACAGCGCGGTCCCGATGCTGGCCGTGCAGCGGTGGCGCACCGTGCCCAGCACATAGTCTTCACCCAGCACCTGCTCGATCTTCTGCACCACCCGCGCCACGTAAGACTGCGCCTGTGCCTGCGTGCCATCCAGCCCTTCCAGCAGCACCACGAATTCATCGCCGCCGAGGCGCGCCACCGTATCGGCCGCGCGGGTCGCATGCTGCAGGCGGCGCGCCACGGCAATCAGCAGCTGGTCGCCAGCTTCATGGCCATGGATGTCATTCAGCTGCTTGAACTGGTTCAGGTCAAGGAATAGCACCGCCCCGTATGCGCCGTGCAGCGTGCTGCCCTGAATCGCCTGCTGTAAGCGGTCCAGGAACAGTCGTCGGTTGGGCAACTGGGTCAGCGCATCATGGAAGGCAAAATGGCGCAATTCCTCCTCCTGCTGCTTGCGCGCCGTCAGGTCGACGATTTGCAGCAGCAGATGGCGGCCGTCATTCAGATCAATCGGCAACAGCTGGCATTCGATGAACACGTCCTCGCCAAACGTCGTGCGTAATTGCACCTCGCGGGTTTGCGGCCGTTGCTGCGCCAGCGCCGCCATACAGCTGTCGAGCAGGCCGCTGCGTTGCCAGCTGGCGATCTGGTGAAAATTCTGCGCCAGCAGCTCACTACGGGTAGCGCCGACCAGCTGGGCATAAGCCTCGTTGGCTGCCACGCACTGGCCATCGGCCAGATAGACCCCGGTTGCCAGTGGCGAATTCAGCAGAATGGTTTCATTGAAGCGCGCCGCCAGCAGCAGCGCCTGATTGGCCGCTTCGGCCGCCTGCCGGGCGGCGCTCAACGCTTGCTGGGCGCGCTTCATGTCGGTGATGTCAGTGGCCACGCCGCACAGGCCGATGATGTTGCCGGCCGCGTCCACGATCGGACTCTTGACGGCCCAGTACTGGCGCCGTTCACCGCTGCCCGCCAGCACCAGCTCTTCCTCCAGTTCGACACGCTGGCCCAGATCCAGTACGCGCCGGTCGTTGACGCGCAGGCCATCGGCCACCGATGCGCCGAAGAATTCCTCGTCCAGCGCCCCCACGATATCCTGCACCGGACGCCCGAACAGCGCGCTGACATGCTGGTTGACGTAGGTATAGCGACCGGCCCGGTCTTTCATGAAAATATACGACTGCACCGTGTTCATCGCATCACGCAAGCCCTGCGCTTCGGCCAGCGCACGCTGCAGTTGCTGCTGTAACGCCGCCTGCTGCGCGAAATTGACTTCGTAATGCTGGTTCAGGAAGCACACCATCACACCCGTCAGCGTGATGACCGCGACCCAGGTCACCATCCAGGCACCGGCCGGCCGCAGCGTGGCCTGAAAACCCAGCCAGTGACCGTTCTCGGCCCACCAGTACAGCAAGATGGTGCTGCAAAACAGCAGCGTCAGCCGTACGGCAGCACGCCGTCCCAGCAGCCAGCCACACAGGAACAGCAGCGGTGCCATGCACACCAGCGCCGGGGTTCGCACCCCGCCCAGCCAGGCGGGCGCCAGCACCACAAACACCGAGGTCAGGCCGATGATCAGGTAGCGCGCCGCCTGCGGCTGTCCGCGCAGCAGGGCCAGCCTGGCCAGCAAGGCGGGCAGCATGGTCAGCAAGCCCGGATAGACGACCACCGGCCGCAGCGTCAGGCCAGCCAGCAACACGGCGACCGTGACGATGATCCACACGTCGACCAGACGGCGCAAAAACCGGTCAGCATTCTCGGCGGCGCGCCGGTGATGGGGGGGAAGCGGCATGGTCAGGAGTGGGTTGGACGTTATGTCATGGACAAGAATAAGCAAATTTGTCGTGGCGGTCTAGCCCGGCAGCAAGTTGTCGCAAATTGTTATCATTTTCCACACGGGAATTTTCGTGATCATATTTACGACAAAAAATATATATTGTCGAAAAATAATTCTAGTTGTCTTCAGGATATGCTTTAATAGCACTTATACATGGTGCCGCCCGGCCCTCACCCAAAGGAAACTGATCATGAAAACCGCTTTCTCCGCTATTGCCCTGATGGCCAGTCTGCTGTTCGCAGGCTCCGCTGCTGCTGATGTCAACGTTGCACCGCTGGGCACCGCCTCGGCATCGTCGGAACTGAGCGGCTGGAATGGCGGCGCCGCCGCCAAAGGCATTGATGGCGTCATCAACGGCAATTACTACAATCCAGCCGGCATCGTGCACACCAACGCTAACGCGCAAGAATGGTGGCAAGTGCAGCTGAACCAGTCCTACACCATCAGCGGCATCGACCTGTACAACCGCACCGACGGCTACGGTGATCGCTTGAATGATTTCACGGTCAGCATCTACAACAACAATGTCGAAGTATTCAGCCATACCTACGCCAACTTCACCGAAACCATTTCCGGGACTGATGTGTCGGGCATGCACATCGATGTCGCCAATCTGGTTGGCGACCGCGTCAAGGTGCAACTGAACGGTCAGAACTACCTGCAACTGGCCGAAGTCAGCGTGTCGGCCGTACCAGAACCAGAAACCTACGCCATGATGATGATCGGCCTGGGCCTGCTGGGTCTGCAAAAGCGTCGTCAGAATCGTAAATTCGACGCCTAAGGGCAGCGGCCGGCGGGCCGCACCGGCACAAAAAAAACCCCGGCGCTGGCACAGCGGCCGGGGTTTTTTGTCGTCTGCTGCCGCGCGTTTATTTACGCGCTGCCGCGCTGCGGTCGCGCACTGCACGGAACTCGGCATCCGGTGCCCAGTTCGGCCATCGTTGATGAAGTCCACAAAGCCTTTGACGCCACCAGCGCCCGAGAAGTCGTCTTCCTTGCCACTGCGTTCGTCTTTGAGGCGAATGCGCACACCGTTGTTCAAGAAGCTCAGTTCGCGCAAACGCTTGGCCAAAATTTCGTAATGGAAATCGTGGTTCTGCGTGAAGATGTCGGTGTCGGGCAAGAAGTGAACTTCGGTGCCA
>JBGSBQ010000427.1:0-3979 GCA_041730475.1 Sphingomonadaceae bacterium | reverse complement strand
AACTGGAGCATCACCAGCAGCACGCTGGCCACGGGCAGCCATAGCCTGACGGCCAAGCAGACCGATGCTGCCGGCAATGTGTCAGTCGCCAGCGGCGCACTGACGCTGGTGATCGACACCACGACGCCAGCCGCACCATCGGCCCCCTTACTGGCCAGCGCCAGCGACAGCGGCACCAGCGGCGATAATCTGACCAGCGTGACCACGCCAGTGCTGACCGGGACCGGCGAGGCGAATGCCACCGTTAAACTGTACGACACCGACGGCACCACCTTGCTGGGCACGGCCACCGTCGACGGCTCCGGCAACTGGAGCATCACCAGCAGCACGCTGAATGGCGGCAGCCATACGCTGACCGTCAAGCAGACTGACGCTGCTGGCAATGTCTCGCCGGCCAGCACCGCGCTGGCGCTGACGATAGACGCCAGTGTACCGTCGGCGCCGTCAGCGCCGGCGCTGGCAGCCGCCAGCGATACCGGCACGCAGGGCGACCTGATCACTACATTGGCCACGCCGCTCCTCACCGGCAGTGGCGAAGCCAATGCCACGGTGCGCCTGTATGACAGTGATGGCACCACATTACGCGGCACGGCCACGGCCGATGGCAGTGGCAACTGGAGCATCACCAGCGCCGCGCTATCGATCGGCGCGCATACGCTGACCGTCAAGCAGACCGACGCTGCCGGTAATGTCTCGGTCGCCAGTGCCGCGTTGGTACTGACCATTGATGCCGTGCCGCCGCCACCGCCCACCGTGATCGATGGCGTGACGGTGGTGGAGCAGCCGGTAACGCTGCCCGGCGGCGGCGGCGGTACGCAGATCACGATCCCGATCGTCACCAGCGAGCGTGGCGAATCGAGTGGTACGGCCGGGGTGGCCGATATTCCGTTGGTCAGCGGCGGCGGCAGCAATCTGTTGCTGGCCCAGGTTGCTCCGGGCTTCGGCCTGAGCGCCAGTGGCGGCCCTAGCCAGTCGGCCGGCAGCTCGACCGAGCACCTGATCCAGGCGATTCTGGCGGCCACGCCGAACAACCCGGCCGATGACCGCAGCCACCTGACCGGCAATGGCGTGACGTTCCTGAATCAGCTGGCATCGAGCACGCCGCTGCTGGTGCAGACCATCATCCCGAGCAGCGGCGCCAGCGCGCCGACGGCGCCGCTGACGCTGACCGGGACCAGTAGCAGCAGTCAGCACACCGCGTTGGTGATCGATACCACGCAGCTGGCACCGGGCAGCCAGCTGGTGTTGCAATCAGTGGATTTTGCCGCGCTGGTGGGCGTGGCTAATGTCACCGCCAACACCAATGGCCAGATCCTGACGGGCGACCAGGCCAGCCAGAGCTTCACGGTGGGCTCCGGATTGTCGAGCAATCTGTTTTCCGGTGGTGGTGACGATACCCTGCTGTTCAAGTCGCCGGCCCGCATCAGTGCGCTGGCGCCCGGCGAGCTGCGTCAGGGCGCGGCGGCGCCGACCACCCACAGCGTGCTGCATGGTGGTCTCGATAACGACACGGTCAGCCTGAACGGCGTGCTGGCCGACTACAGCCTCGACTGGCATCAGGGTTATGTGGTGGTGAGCGCCAAGGCCCAGCCACAACAGCAGGCGCTGGTAATCAATGTGGAAACCCTGGTCTTTAGTGATCAGAGCGTGACGGTCCAGAACGGCGCCCAGCTGACGCTGATTGCCGGCCTGTACAACGATGTGTTGCAGCGTCAGGGCGATTACAAGGGCGTCGAATTCTGGGCCAATGCGTTGCAGAATGGCCGCACGCTGGGCGGCGTGGCGCTCGATCTGATCCGCTCAACGGAAGCGCAGGCGCTGCATGTGAGGCAGTTCAGCGGCGATAACGGGCACGATATCGATCTACTGTATCAGGCCATCTACAGTCGTCACAGCGATGCTGGCGGACTGGCGTTCTGGGATGCCGCCATGCAGCGCGGCGCCACGCTGGAGCAGGTGGCGGACGCCATGTTGCATGCGCCGGAGATCGTCGGCCACCAGGTCGGCGCATTGGGTTGGGATTTCTTGCTCGCATAGTGATCGGAAATAGTTGTCAAATTTATCAAAATGCGTCATGCTGAAGTTTCTTTCAGCTAATTAAAATTTAACATGGTGAAGCCGGTCAGCAAGTGGTCTGTGAAGCGCGAGGAAGTCGTTGCCTGTGTCGTTGCCTTGCTGGTCGGCCTGTTTGCCGCTGCCGTGGTGCACCTGGTGTTTGGCGAGGAATTTGCCACCCGCCAGCAGGCGCGCATGTATGCGCCCATCGTTGGCCAGTTTTATGGTGAAGGCCAGCGCGATCAGGTACGGGCGCTGCTGATCGACGATGCCTCGCTGGAGGAGGCCGGTCAGGTCTGGCCGGCGCGCTATGCCTACTCGGCGCGGCTGCTGGCGGCGCTGGCGCACTATCGGCCGAAGGCGGTGTTCGTCGACATCTACTATCAGGCCCAGCGCGACGATGCCAGCATCGGCCGCCTGGTGAATCAGTTGTGCGCGATGCAGGAGCAGGGCATCCCCGTCAAGCTGGCTGCCGTGCGCGATGCCAGCGGCGCCTACCGCCTGCGTCCGGAACTGGAAGCGGTGGCCGGGCGCTGCTTTGAAAAGGTCTCGGTGCGCTACCAGCCGGACGAGATCGACCATCTGGCATGGAACTATGTGCTGGAAGCCGATGGCGGGCCGGGCCAGCCGCCGCTGCGCAGCGCTGCGCTGGCGCTGGCCGCCAGTGGCGGCGCCGAGCTGCCGCATGGCCATCATCCGATGTCGGTCACCTGGGGCTTGCGCCCGGCCCGCTCCGGGCTGGCCTGGCACGACGGCGGTCCGGCGCAGCGCGCTTACTGCCGCCCTGACCACGGGGTTTTCGAATTGCTGCCGATGGGCGTGCGCGAATGGATGTATCACGATACCCAGCAGCCGGTCTGTATCTTCCATGACACCTTGCGGGCCAGTGAGCTGAGCCAGACTTCGGCCAGCGACGAAGCGCGTCTGCGGCACGAACTGGAAGGCAAGTATGTGGTGCTGGGACTGGCCACATCCGGTTCCGGTGACATGGTGTATTCGCCCATCCATGGCCGGATTCCCGGCCTGTACCTGCACGCGATGGCGCTCGATAACATCCTGACCTTTGGCGCCCATGCGCCACAAGACGTGCACTTGATCGGGGCGGGCTCGGCCAGTGCGTGGATCTTCCAGCTGGCGGCGTTGTCTGTCCTGATCATCTGTTTGCGGGCCTTGAAGCATCCGGCGAAGGCGTGGCTGAATACATATTATTACGAGAAAATAAACGAATGTCATCGGTTCAAGGTCGGTGAATTCGCACCGCTCACCGGGATCGGCTTCCTGCTGTTGTGCGTGGTGCAATTGCTGCTGTCGCTGGTGCTCGGCTGTGCCATGCTGTGGCTGGGACAAAAAGTTTTCCACATCGGTTTCCTGTCGCTGATCGGCATTGTGTTTGTCACGCTGGTGGCCGAATGGACCGAGTTCAATGAACACTTGCTGGAGCGGGTGTATCCGCCCGCCGCCAAAGAACCTTCCCACCCAAAAAACTGATTAGGAGCTTACATGCTGAAGAATTTCACTGCGCGCGCGTTGTCGCTGTCCGGCTTGCTGTCGGTCCTGCTGGGCACGCTGGCCGGTCCGGCGCTGGCCGACCAGATCGTCAGCGTCAAGACGGCCAAGCTGGAGCTGTTTGCCAAACCGGACGATGACAAGGCGCTGCTGGTGGTGGCACCCGCCGGCCTGCCGTGGGCCATCAAGGAGGAGCGCAATGCCTACTTCAAGGTGCAAGTGCAGGGCAAGGAGGTGTGGGTGGATGCGATGCAGGTGACAGTGCTGCGCGATTCGAGCGACAAGTGCCCGCCCAAAGCGCAGGCCCAGGTCGGCGTGCCGGACGTGGTGGCCGCCAGTCCCGGCGCCGCCGCCACCCGCTGCCGCTGAGCCATGCGCCGCCTGCTCGCTGCCGCCTGTCTGGCCTGCGCCGCCGTAC
>JBGSBQ010000426.1:0-3990 GCA_041730475.1 Sphingomonadaceae bacterium | reverse complement strand
GGGTGCAAGCGCACGCTTCGACACTTTAACTGCAGGGCATTAAGCGCGCACAGCGAGGCGTTTTTTATCCGCATGCAGTCCAAGGTTATTTGGCGGGCAGCGCGCAGATATCGGATAATGACCGCTTCAGCTTCCAGCCTCCTGCCGCGCACCGTGCCACCCGATACCCCCACCCTCGCCGACCGCATCGAAGACGTGCTGCCGCAAACCCAATGCACCAAGTGCGGCTATCAGGGTTGCCGCCCTTACGCCGAGGCGATCGCAGCCGGCAGTGCCGCCATCAACCAGTGCCCGCCGGGCGGTGCCGCTGGCATTGCGCGCCTGTCTGCCGTCACCGGCTACCCCGTGATCCCCCTGAATCCTGTGCATGGCCTCGAACGCCCCCGCGCCGTCGCCTACATCGACGAAGCACTGTGCATCGGCTGCACACTGTGCATCCAGGCCTGCCCGGTCGACGCCATCGTCGGTGCGGCCAAGCTGATGCACACTGTCGTACCCGACCTGTGCACCGGCTGCGACCTGTGTATCGCGCCCTGCCCGGTCGACTGCATCGTCATGTACCCAGTCACCGAGAGCACCGGCTGGGATGCCTGGAACGCACAGCAAGCCGATGCAGCCCGCGCCCGCCACGACTTCCGCACCTTCCGTCTGCAACGCGAGCGCGACGAGAACGATGCGCGGCTGGCCGCCAAAGCCGTGGCCAAAATGGCGGCGGTGGAAGCCCTCGATCCGGCCACCGCCGCCGACGCTGCCGAAAAAGAACGCAAGCGCGCCATCATCGCCGCCGCAATGGAGCGGGCCCGCTTGAAAAAAGAAGGAAAAACGCCGGAATGAACAACACCAAACGCCATGAAATGTTCGTGCGCTTCCGCGCCGCCAATCCCAAGCCGGTCACGGAACTCGAATATACGACGCCGTTTGAGCTGTTGATTGCCGTGCTGCTGTCGGCGCAGGCCACCGACGTCGGCGTCAACAAGGCGACCCGCAAGCTATATCCGGTGGCGAACACGCCGGCCGCGATCCTGGCCTTGGGTGAGGAAGAATTAAAGACCTATATCCAGACCATCGGCCTATACAAGACCAAGGCCAAGAATGTCATCGCGACCTGCAAGATTCTGGTGGAACAGCATGCGGGCGAAGTGCCACGCGATCGCGCATCGCTGGAAGCCTTGCCGGGCGTGGGCCGCAAGACCGCCAACGTGGTCATGAATACGGCCTTTGGCGAGCCAACCATGGCGGTCGATACCCATATCTTCCGCGTCGCCAACCGCACCGGACTGGCGCCGGGCAAAAATGTCGATATCGTCGAGCAGAAGCTGCTCAAGTTCGTGCCCAAGGAGTTCTTGCAGGACGCGCACCACTGGCTGATCCTGCACGGCCGCTATACTTGCAAGGCGCGCAAGCCGGAGTGCTGGAACTGCATGCAGGCCGACCTGTGCGACTACCGCTCGAAGACGCCGGCCCCGGCCAGCCTGTAAAGCCAGCCCTTACACCAGCACCAGATTATCCCGGTGCACCAGTTCCTGCCCTTCGAGGAAGCCGAGGATGGCTTCGATCTCGCCGGACGGCTTGCGCATAATGCGGCGTGCTTCGGCGCTGGTGTAGTTGGACAGGCCGCGCGCCACCGGCACGCCATCCTGCCCGACGCAGGTGATCACGGCGCCACGGCCGAATTCACCCTTCACATCAACCACGCCGATCGGCAGCAGCGACTTACCCTCGCGTACCAGCTTCTGCACCGCGCCCGCGTCCAGCACCACCTGCCCCACCGTGTGCAGATGATCGGCCATCCACTGCTTGCGCGCCGTCAGATGCCCGGTCTGCGCCGCCAGTTCGGTGCCGATCGCCTCGCCCCCTGCCAGCCGCTCCAGCACATTATTCTCGCGCCCATAGGCAATCACCGTATGCGCCCCCGACTTGGCAGCGCGTTTGGCGGCCAGAATCTTGGTCAGCATGCCGCCCCGCCCCAGACTGCTACCAGCGCCACCGGCCATCGCTTCCAGCGCCGCATCACCGGCACGGCCATGCTGGATCAGTACGGCCGTCGGGTCCTTGCGCGGATCGGCACTGAACAGGCCGGGCTGGTCGGTCAGGATGATCAGGGCATCGGCCTCGATCAGGTTCGCCACCAGCGCGCCCAGCGTATCGTTGTCACCGAACTTGATTTCATCAGTGACCACCGTATCGTTCTCGTTAATGATGGGCACCACACCGAAACGCAGCAAGGTGGTCAGCGTCGAACGTGCATTCAGATACCGCTCGCGGTCAGCCAGATCGGCATGGGTCAGCAACACCTGCGCCGTGCCCAGTTGGTGGGCGCGGAAGCTGGTTTCATAAATCTGTGCCAGGCCCATCTGGCCGACGGCGGCACAGGCTTGCAATTCATGGATATCGGTCGGGCGCTGCTCAAAGCCAAGGCGCAGCATGCCCTCGGCAATTGCACCAGACGACACCAGCACCACTTCCTTGCCCATGGCCCGCAGCGCGGCGATCTGCGACGCCCAGCGCGCAATGGCGGCGTGGTCGAGGCCGCGGCCATCGTTGGTGACCAGCGAGGAGCCGACCTTGATGATGATGCGGCTAGCTTTTTGTATGACGGAATTCATGGTGCGACAACTCTCAAAACAAGCGGACGAAAAAATACCGGGCTGCTGCCGGAACGTTCAGTGCTGTGATGTGGGGGCGGTTTGCCCTGCTTGCCGCTAACAGTCGCCGGCCCTGCGATGGCAGGACGGGCGCCGAGATGGAAAGGCATAATCAGCTGATAACTGATTATGCCGGTGATGCAGAGGGTACGTCGAGGCTTAGTCGAGAATTTTGAAACGCGGATCGTCCGGATCGATCGAGTTGATACCACGTGCCTCTTCGGTCATGTGGGTTTCCTCGGCACGCTGTTCGTTGTGCTTCTTCTCTTCCAGGTGCATCTGGATCGCGTTCACCAGTTCCTGCGTGCCGTCATGGCTCAGCGCAGAAATCTCGAACACCGGACCCTTGAAACCGAACTTCTTGACGAAGTCCTTGACGCGCTTGGCGCGCTCGTTGTCGGGGATCATGTCCAGCTTGTTCAGCACCAGCCAGCGTGGTTTATCGACCAGCGCTTCGTCGTACTTCTTCAGTTCCTTGACCAGTGCCTTGGCTTCCTTGACCGGATCAACCTCGGTCTCGAACGGGGCCAGATCGACAATGTGCAACAGCAGACCGGTGCGCTGCAGGTGACGCAGGAACTGGTGACCCAGACCGGCACCTTCGGAAGCGCCTTCGATCAAGCCAGGAATATCGGCGATCACAAAGCTCTTCTCGTGCGACACGCGGACCACGCCCAGATTCGGGTGCAGCGTCGTGAATGGATAGTCAGCGATCTTCGGACGCGCGTTTGAGACGGCCGAAATAAAGGTCGACTTGCCGGCGTTCGGCATGCCCAGCAGGCCCACATCGGCCAGCACCTTCAGTTCCAGCCGCAGTTCGCGCCGTTCGCCTTCCTTGCCTTCGGTCTTTTGACGCGGGGCGCGGTTGGTCGAGGTCTTGAAGTGAATATTGCCCCAGCCGCCTTCGCCGCCCTTGGCCAGCAGTTCCATCTGGCCGTGTTCGGTCAGGTCGGCCATGATCTCGCCCGACGCATCGTCGATGATCAGGGTGCCGACCGGCATGCGCAGGTGGATGTCGTCCGCGCCTTTGCCGTAGCAATCGGCGCCACGGCCGGACTCGCCGTCTTTACCGCGGTGCATCTTGGAGAAGCGGAAATCGACCAAGGTGTTGATGTTACGGTCCGCTACCGCCCAGATTGAGCCGCCTCTGCCGCCGTCGCCGCCGTCAGGGCCGCCGAAGGGACGGAATTTCTCACGGCAAAACGATGCGCAGCCATTGCCGCCGTCGCCACCGATCACTTCAATTTTTGCTTCGTCGATAAACTTCATGATGTACCGCCATAAAACTAAAAAGGCTCTACCGTGGGCAGAGCCTTTCGATTGAAGGCTTGCGCCTTACAAATCG
>JBGSBQ010000425.1:0-3991 GCA_041730475.1 Sphingomonadaceae bacterium | reverse complement strand
TACACGCGCAACTGGCTCTCGCTGGCGCCCGCCATCCAGGCCTCGCTTTGCGCCACCGCGCTGACCGGCGCCGACGGCACCAGCACCAGATTACGCACCAGCAGCGAACTCTCCATCGGAACTTGTTGTTCCTCCGACTCTTCCATCACCCCCAGCCGGACCCGCTTGAACACTTCCTCGACCGTGGCGCCCGGTTGCCCCAGATGCTTCAACAAGTGTTTGGTGTACAGGCCATTGCGGCCCCAGCCGTCCGAAGCGGTGGTACCCGGGCTGGTGGCAAAAGCCAGCAGCATGTGTGGCGCGGCGCGCTGTTCGGCCAGCCCGCGCAGGTTGCCGTGCAGCGTACTGCGATCGCGGCAGGCGTCGAGCACGATCACCAGCGCCGCCGGCTTGCGCGCACTGGTGGCCTCGATCACGGCATCGAGCGACAGCGTCATCTGCTCCAGATCATCGGTGCGGGCAATCGCGGCATCGACCGGCACCAGAAAATTATGGCCGTCGTACTGTACCCCGTGTCCCGAGTAATACACGATCACTTCATCATTGCTGCGCAAGTCGCGGGCAAAGGCGTCGAATCCTTGCCGCATCTGAACCAGACCGACGTCGGTCAGCGACGTGACCGCGAATCCGATTTCCCGCAGCAGTTTGCTCATGTCCTCGGCGTCATGCGCGGGATTGTCGAGCGGGCCGTACTTGTAGTGAGCATTCCCGACGACCAGCGCCAGCCGCCGTCCGGCCGTGTTGGGCGGCATGCCGTCGCGCGTCAGTTTGCGCCCCGCCGGCTCGACCGCCGGCAGCGGCCGCAATGCCAGCACGGCCAGCACCAGCAACAGCAAGCCGGCCAGTCCGATTCGTACCATCCGCTGAAAACGCTGCCCCATGCTTCACTGCTCCATCAGAAAATCCAGCTGGCGCCGGCCAGACACCAGGCGCACCAGCGCCGGCACATCGAGGCCGAATTCCAGCGCCACCTCGTCCGCGCCCAGCGCCACCTCCCGTTCGGCCAGCAACTGGCCGCTGTGCACCGCATACATCGACAGGCGATAGCCGGTAACTACCAGCAGCGCACGCTCATCCGGCGTGAACGCACAGGCGCTCGGCAATATGCGCCGGCCCCAGGCACCGGGGCCCAGCTCCCGCACCGTGATCACCCGTATTTTTTGCTGATGCGCGACATCGTAAATATGAATACGCGCACCAAAACTGCGCCGGATCCCGCCGCTCAGGTCGATGCGCCATAGGTAGCCACCTTGCACGCCCAGCTTGCCGCTCGGCGCCAGCGCGGCGCAGCCCAGATCCTCGCCCTCAAACTTGCCGCGCCAGCCCAGCGTAGCCCATGGCGGCGCCTGCCACTCCGGCGCCGGCCGGGTTGCCACGCCACGCAACAACTGGTCGGCAGGCTGCAAGTCGGCCGCGGCCGGCGCGCTGGCGCATAGTCCGCCCAGCGCGACCAGTAGCAGGCGCAGCGTTGCGCGCATTTAGTGTCCCGCCGACAATTCGAAGGTCTGGCGGCCCTTGTCAGACGACAATTGCACATAACGCTTGGGGCCGTCCTGCCAGAATTGCAGCCGCGCCGCCTCCGGTGCGCCGCTGACCGGCAGATCACAGGTCTGCAAACCGCGCTCGATATCAAAACAGGCCAGTTTGTTGCCGCTGGCGGCGATCAGGTAGCGCCAATTGCCCAGGAAGCTGCAGGCCAGTGCCGCCGACGGGCCGTTTTCGCCGCGCTCGCGCAAGCCCAGTTCATGCAAGGTCAGCTTGGTCATCTCCCGGCGTGCGCCGAGGTCAACCACATGCAGGTAACCACCGTAGCGCCGCTCGCCGCCCGGCCGTCCATTGGCACGATCCCAGGCCTGGGTCCCCAGCACGCCAAAGGCGCCATCGGGCGACACCGACTGGCAGCTCGGTTCTTCCTTGCGCCATTTTTCGCTCAAGACCTGCGCATACTGGTCCCAGCCGGCCGCAGTCGGCCGCGCCGCCAGTACCAGCTCCGTGGCACTGGCCGCCAACGCTGGCACTTCGCTGAGTTTCAGCGGAATATAGCGCGCCGTCACCGGCGCCAGCACCGGGATCCCGGCCTGCTCGGCCGCCCCTTCCACGGCGCGCTGCAAGGCGTTGACCAGCGCAGCATCCTGGGTCAGCGCGTCGGACGGCGGAAAGCCGCGTACCCCCATCGGTTTGGACGTGTAGGACTGGACTGCCGCCAGCGCCCCCACCACACTGACCTGCACATTCCCGGTCGCGCTGTAAAACAGGCCCATCGCATTCGACATGCCAGCGCCGAAGCTGACGCGATAGACCTTTTTGATGTTCAGGCGCTCGACCCGCTTGCTATATTCCTCGGCCGTCATCAGCACGCCGGGCTCGATGTGATCGGCCCAGTTACGCTTGATCTTGGCCGCCTCCTTTTCATCCACCGTCTCCAGACCGGCTTCGCGCAGCAGCTCCTCCATCCGCCCCTGCACGGCTTTTTCATAGCGCTGCAAACTGTTCTCGTTGGCAAACACGGCCACCGCGACCCGCTCCGCAGCGCTGGCCAGGCTGGCCCCCCCCCACAGCGCGACCAACATCCAGCGACGCATACATTTCATGGCTGCTCCCAATAGGCGGTCAATGCTTCATTCAATTTCCGAAAGGCGCCCAGCGCCAGCAGGTCGGTCGTCATGTCGACGGAGACCGGCTGCCAGCCGGTGCGGCCCTGCGTATCGTCGGACAGGCTGAGCCGTTCAGGCCCTTGCACCGAGGACGTGATCTTGCCGTCGAAAGCCAGCTCGGCCTGACCATCGACTTGTCGCTGCAACACTTTGCCGGCCGCCGACAATTCGATGCGCACCGCGTCCGGGCCATGCTGCGCGCCCAGTACCGCGCCCTCGCCGGCCAGCTGGCTGCGCAACAGTGCACAGGCTTTGCCCCAGTCGCTACGTTTGCCGTCCAGCGTCAGATGACAGCTGAGCTGCACCGGCTTGCCGGAAAAATACAGGGCGCGCCGCTCGCGCGCAATCTGGCTGCTGTCACAGGCTGGACCTGTGCGCAAGCTGGCCGGCACGGCTTTGCCCTGCGCCGTGAACCATAGGCCGCCGAGGCACAACGCGCCAGTTTCCCCGTGTAATTGGGCCATGCGGTCGTCCACGCCGAACGGCAAGCCGGTGGCCGGCGCACCGGCCGCCAGCGCCGCACGCAGCCAGCGCAAGGCATCTGCGGCGCGCGCGCGCCGCTCGGTATTCGAGGCCGCCGTGGTCAGCGCACCGAAGGCGCTGGTATGCCGCGCAAGGGCATCCTGGAACTGGGTCAGCGCATTGGTCGCTACCTGGACTTCCTTGTTCAATTCTCCCAGCTGATAGCGGATCGCGTCGGCGACAAAGCCCGGCACCAGCGTTGCATCCACCTGCGGCAAGATCTGTTCCGCTTCGATCACGGCCTGGCGTCGCCGGGTGGCTTCGTCGCTGCGACGTCCAGCCTGCTCCAGCAGCGTGCGCACTTGGCTGGCCAGCGCCTGCGCGACCGCGGTATCGCGTGCCAGCGCGGCGTCCGCCGCCGACACCTGCACCCGCACCCACAGCTGGCAGCTGGCGGCATCAATCCATTGATCGCTGAGCCGCAAGCCCTGCAACGACAATTTACTGGTGACTTCGGCGATCGCTTCAAAGCGTTCCTTGACCACGGTGCGGCCAGCTTCGGTCAGCTTGGAATCGATACTGCGGCTTTCCGAGCGCACCGAACTCTGGATCATCTGGGCCGCATTGCGCTGGGCGTCATTCAAGGCGCGCGCGCGCACCTGCGACAGGTCGGCGCCGCGTTCCAGTTGCGCCGTGCCGTTACCAAAATACGCGCCCTGAATACCGCTGCCGGGCGCATCGATCCAAGCTGGCTGCGGCGTGGCAGGCACATCACAGGCAGCCAGCGACTGCGCCGCAGCAACCAGGCACAGCAGCCCGGCAAGCAGTCGCTTCATGGTTTGTTCGCCTGCAAGGGCGCGGCCTTGGAGCGCAGC
>JBGSBQ010000424.1:0-4021 GCA_041730475.1 Sphingomonadaceae bacterium | reverse complement strand
GTTTCCAGATCCAGGTGATTGGTCGGTTCATCGAGCAGCAGCAGGTTAGGGCGCTGCCAGACGATCAGTGCCAGTGCCAGACGGGCTTTTTCGCCGCCCGAGAACGGGGCGATCGAGCTGGTCACCATGGTGCCGGGGAAGTTGAAGCCACCGAGGAAGTTACGCAGTTCCTGCTCGCGCGTGGTGGGCGCGATCTTGGCCAGGTGCCACAGCGGCGATTCGTCATGGCGCAGCATCTCTACCTGATGCTGGGCGAAGTAGCCGATGTTCAGGCCCTTGCCGATGGTGGCGTCGCCGGTCAGCGGCATCAGTTCACCGGCGATGGTCTTGATCAGCGTCGATTTACCGGCGCCGTTCACGCCCAGCAGGCCGATACGCTGGCCGATCTGCAGCGAGAAGTTGATGCCGTGGACGATGCTCTTGGTGGTGATCTCGCCCGTCTTTTCGTCTTCTATCTTGTAGCCGGCGTCGACGTCCTCCATCACCAGCAGCGGATTCGGTGCGCTCAGTGGCTCGCGGAACTCGAACGAGAATTCGGCAGCGGCGCGCAGCGGCGCCAGTTCTTCCATCTTGGCCAGTGCCTTCATGCGGCTCTGGGCCTGACGCGCTTTCGAGGCCTGCGCCTTGAAGCGGTTCACGAACGATTCCAGGTGGGCGCGTTTGCGTTGCTGCTTTTCGAGCGCGCCGGCGGCCAGGATCATCTGCGCTGCGCGCTGGCGCTCGAAGCTGGAGTAGTTACCCGAATAGCGTTTCAGCTTGCGCTCGTCGATGTGCACGATCACGTTGACCACTTCATCGAGGAAGTCGCGATCGTGGGAGATGATCAGCAGGGTGCCGGTGTAGCGTTTCAGCCAGTCTTCCAGCCAGATGATGGCGTCCAGATCCAGGTGATTGGTCGGTTCATCGAGCAGCAGCAGGTCGGAAGGGCACATCAGCGCCTGCGCCAGATTCAGGCGCATGCGCCAGCCGCCGGAGAAGCTGGCCACCGGTTGCTGCATCTGGTCCAGCGTGAAGCCGAGACCGAGCAGCAGCTGTTCGCCGCGCGATTGCACGGTGTAGGCGTCGGCGTCGGCCAGCGCGCTGTAGATCTCGCCGATGGCGATACCGTTTTCGCTCGATTCCGGTTCCGCTTCAAGGCGTGTCAGTTCGGCTTCCAGCTTGCGCAGCGTGGCGTCGCCGTCGATCGCGTAATCGAGTGCGCAGCGTTCCAGCGGCGGGGTTTCCTGCGCCACGTAAGCGACCCGCCATTTGGCCGGGAAGTCGATTTCGCCCTGGTCCGGGTGCAGCTCGCCGCGCATCATCGCGAACAGGCTGGATTTGCCGGCGCCGTTGGCGCCGATCAGACCGATCTTGTCGCCAGGGTTGAGGGTGACATCGACCTGTTCCAGCAGCGGTTTTACGCCGCGCATCAGGCTTACTTGAATAAAACGGATCATCGTGTACTTTGCATCCGGAGTCGCTCCGGCGAGGTTATAGTTGCGTCGTTCCCGCCTGCGCGGGAACGACGCGCAGGCGTATTACAGTTTCAGTTGGTCAGCGGTCAGCAAGAACACCATGTCGTCACCATTGCTGGTGGTCAGCCAGGTCAGGCCGAGGTGGCCGAAAGCGGCTTCGGCGAACTCGCGCTCATTGCCGATTTCGACGATCAGGATGCCGTCATCGGTCAGGCGCTCGGCAGCACCGGCGACGATCTTGCGCACCAGGTCCATGCCATCCTTGCCGCCGTCGAGCGCCAGTTCCGGCTCGGCGCGGTATTCCATGGGCAGCTGGCTCATCGAGGCCGAATTCACATACGGCGGATTGCTGATGATCAGGTCATACTTCTTGGCCGGTACGTTGGCGTACAGGTCGGACTGGATCAGCGTCAAGCGGTCCTGCAGTTCGTAGGTGGCGACGTTACGCTTGGCCACTTCCAGCGCGTCGGCCGAAATATCGACCGCATCGACCAGCGCATCCGGGAAGGCGTCGGCCATCATGATCGCCAGACAGCCGGAGCCGGTGCACAGTTCCAGGATGTTGCTGACGCTCTCAGGCTCGGTGACCCACGGCGAGAAGTAGTCGGGTATCAGTTCGGCGATGAAGGAGCGCGGCACGATGGTGCGCTCGTCGACGTAGAAGCGGTACGTGCCCAGCCACGCTTCGTTGGTGATGTAGGCGGCCGGCACGCGCTCGTTGGTGCGGCGGTCGATCACGGCCAGCACCGTGTCGATTTCTTCTGGCAGCAGGCGCGCGTCCAGGAAGGGATCGAGTTTATCCAGCGGCAGCTTGAGCGTATGCAGGATCAGGTAGGCCGCTTCATCCAGCGCCTCGGCGCTGCCATGGCCGAAGAACAGCTTGGCGGTGTTGAAGCGGGTCACAGCATAGCGCAGCAGGTCGCGCGGCGTGGTGAAGGGCGTGGTGGTCATGGTGTTCTCGTTCTGGCTAATGTCGGGAGCTGCGCTGTTACTTCAGCAAATTCTCCAGCGTGCGGCGATAGATATTCTTCAGCGGATCAATGAAGCGCAGTTCAATATGCTCGTCGATCTTGTGGATGCTGGCGTTGGGAGGGCCGAATTCTATCACCTGAGGGCAGATCTGCGCGATAAAGCGGCCATCCGAGGTGCCGCCGGTGGTCGACAGTTCGGTCGTGACGCCGGTTTCCGACTTGATCGCGGCCGACAGCGCGTCGCTCAGGGCGCCGCGTGGCGTCAGGAACGGCAGACCGCTGAGGGCCCATTTCAGTTCGTAGTGCAGCTGGTGCTTGTCAAGGATGGCGTGCACGCGCTGCTTCAGGCCTTCATGGGTGCTGGCGGTGGAGAAGCGGAAGTTAAAGTCGATCACCATGTCGCCCGGGATTACGTTATTCGCACCGGTGCCGCCATTGATGTTGGACATCTGCCACGAGGTCGGCAGGTAGTACTCATTGCCGCTGTCCCATTGCTCGGCCACCAGTTCGGCCAGCGCCGGCGCGGCCAGATGGATCGGGTTGCGCGCCAGTTGCGGGTAGGCGATGTGGCCTTGCACACCCTTTACCGTCAGACGGCCCGAGAGCGAACCACGGCGGCCGTTCTTGATGATGTCGCCCAGCGTTTCGTCCGAGGTCGGTTCGCCGACGATGCAGTAGTCCAGCTGTTCGCCGCGTTCCTTCAGCATATTGCAGACGATGACGGTGCCGTCGGTGGCCGGGCCTTCTTCGTCGGAGGTGATCAGGAAGGCGATCGAACCCTGATGGTCGGGATGGGCGGCGATGAATTCTTCGCAGGCTACTACCATGGCGGCGATCGAGGTCTTCATGTCGGCCGCGCCAGGGCCTTACAGCTTGCCGTCGCGGTGGGTCGGGTTGAAGGGTTCGGAGCGCCATTGCTCGACCGGGCCGGTGGGCACCACGTCGGTATGGCCGGCGAACACCAGCAGCGGCGCGGTCGTGCCTTTGCGCGCCCACAGATTGGTGACGCCGTTCGATTCCACCACTTCGCAGACGAAGCCCAGCGGCGACAGCAGGTCGATCAGGTGCTGCTGGCAGCCCTTGTCGTCAGGTGTTACGGAGGACAGGGCGATCAGTTTTTCCGTCAGCGCCAGGGTTTTGGAAGTCATCATATGCGGGTCAGCCGTGAAAGAGTTGTTGGTAGAGGGCGGGCGTAAAGCTGACGGCGAACACGCCGTCCTTGTCCAGCACCGGGCGCTTGATCACTGACGGGAATTCCAGCATCAGTTCAATGGCGCTGGCGTCATCGATGATGGCGGCCTTGCGTTCGTCTGGCAGGCCGCGCCAGGTCGTGCCTTTTTTATTCACCAGCACATCGCGCGACAGGTGCTGCAGCCAGCCGGCCACGATGTCGCGGCTCAGGCCCTGCTTTTTAAAATCGTGGAACTGGAAATCGTGCTGTTGCTCCGCCAGCCAGACGCGGGCTTTTTTGACCGTGTCGCAGTTGGGGATGCCGTAGAGGGTGGTCGTCATGGTAAGCGGTGGAGAGTAGAGTGGTGGTGCGCGCGGCACGGGGCCGCGTCAGTTCAACCCGAGAGGATACCACGCCAGCCCTGC
>JBGSBQ010000423.1:0-4037 GCA_041730475.1 Sphingomonadaceae bacterium | reverse complement strand
TTCCGCGCCGGCGTACCGCTGGCGCAAGGCGGCGTGGCCGGCGAGTACGGCGATGTGCGCGACGCCATCCTGTCGATCGCCAACGTGGCCCGTTATTCGGTCACGGCCGCCTTTGTGTACTGGGGCCAGCGCAGCTTCATCGAGTACCTGCTGCAAGGTGAGAACGCTGCGCTGCGCGAGCGCCTGCTGCCAACACTGCTGGACGGCACGCTGGCGGGCGCCACCGGTCTGTCGAATGCGATGAAATTCCTGTCCGGCATGGAAACCCTGTCGGTGCATGGCAGCCGCAACGCGGCCGACGATGGCTGGATTCTGAACGGTAAGCTGCCATGGATCACCAACCTGCGGCCGCAACGCTTCGTGGCCGCGGCGGCGGTCGCGCCGGTCGATGGCGCAACGCCGCTGATCGCCATCTTCGCCAGCGACGACGCCGGCGTGCAGCGCAGCGCCAACCTGCAACTGATCGCCATGCGCGGCAGCCACACCGCCGCCGTGCAGCTGGATCAGGTGGCCGCCGGTCCTGAGTACATCATCACCGACGCAGCACCGCAATGGCTGGCGCGCGTGCGCCCGGCCTTCCTCGGCATGCAGTGCGGGATGTCGATCGGACTGGCCACGGCGGCGCTCGACAAGGCGGCTCAGGTGGCGGCCAGCGGCCGCGGTCAACTGAGCGACAACATCGCCAGTGCACGCCAGACGCTGACCACGCTGACCCAGCAACTGCTGGACGGCGTGGCCGATGGCCGCTTCGTCAGCGCCGCACCGGCCATGTTCAACTTGCGCATCGCGCTGGCGGAACTGGTGCAGCAGGCGCTGACGCTGGAACTGCATGCCAAGGGCGGCCACGCCTATCTGGTGCAGGAACAGGATGGCTTTGCACGGCGCTGGCGCGAAGCGGCCTTCATCCCCGTGATCACCCCCAGCGTAACGCAACTGCAAGCGGCGCTGGCCAAGCACGCCGCCAGCCAATGAGCGACGCAGCACTGTCGCCTCAGAAGCCGGCTGCGGCGCATGTCGCACCGTCCATCGCACCCGGCGCCGGCTGGGCGCTGCAGGCCGACGGCCTGTCGTTCGCCTACGCCGGCGCCGCGCCGACCTTCCGCGACATCACGCTGGGGGTGCGGCCGCGCGAAATCGTCGCCCTGCTGGGCGGCAGCGGCTGCGGCAAATCCACGCTGCTGCGGGTGCTGGCCGGTTTGCAGGCGCCCAGCACCGGCAGCGTGCAGTTTCTCGGCGCGCCGCTGACGGCGCCCAGTCCGCGCAGCGCACTGGTATTCCAGCAAGCCAGCCTGCTGCCATGGCTGAACGTGACGGACAACGTCGGCTTCGGCCTCGATTTTGCGCGTCAGCCGCGCATCGAACGGGCCGCCCACGCGCAGCGCGTGCAGGAGGCGATCAATGCCGTCGGCCTCGACGGCAGCGAGCAGCGCTACCCGGCCGCACTATCCGGTGGCATGGCGCAGCGCGTGGCGCTGGCGCGCGCGCTGGCGCGGCAACCGGAACTGCTGTTCGCCGACGAGCCGTTTTCGGCGCTGGACGCGATCACCCGTGCTGACATGCAAACCCTGCTGGTCGACGTGGTGCACCGCTGGCACACCGCCGTGCTGCTGGTCACCCATGATATCGACGAAGCCATACTGGTCGCCGACCGCATCGTGCTGATGGGCGGCAGTCCCGGTGCCATCGTGCGCGAATGGCAGGTCGACCTGCCCGCGCCACGACTGGCCGATAGCGCCGCCGTCAGCGCGCTGCGACTCGACATCCTGGCTGCGCTGCACAGCATGCGCAACGCCGCCTGACTCTTTTATGCCTATTCCGTTACGCCCACTACGAAAGCCCAGCATGACCAAGTCCGTTCATATTTGCGCATCCTCCGATTGCGATTGCGGCATGACCCGCCGCGACTTCCTGCGCGTGGCCGCCCTCGGCAGCGCCAGCGTGGCCTCGCCGCTGCTGTTCGCTGGCGACGCCATGGCCCAGCAAGGCCCGAAAGGCGATGACCAGCCGGTCAAGATCGGCTATCTGCCAATCACCGATGCCACGCCGCTGCTGGTAGCGCATGGCCGCAAGCTGTTTGAAGCGGAAGGCCTGCAGGCCGAGGCGCCACGCCTGTTCCGCAGCTGGGCCCAGATCATCGAAGCCTTCGTCGCCGGTCAGGTCAATGTGATCCACCTGCTGTCGCCGGCCACCATGTCGGTGCGCTACGGCGCCAAGTTCCCGGCCAAGGTGGTGGCATGGAACCACGTCAACGGCTCGGCGCTGACAGTCGCCAAGGACATCAACAGCGTCGCCGACCTCGGTGGCCGCAGTGTCGCGATTCCGTTCTGGTACTCGATCCACAACGTACTGCTGCAGCAGATTCTGGCCAAGAACGGCCTGAGTGTGGTCAGCAAGGGGCGCGACGGCAGCATCGGCCCGAAAGAAGTCAATCTGGTGGTGCTGGCGCCGGCCGAGATGGTGTCGGCACTGGCCAGCAAGTCGATCGCCGGCTTCATCGTAGCCGAACCATTCAACGCGCTGGCCGAAACCAATGGCATCGGCAAGGTGCTGCGCTTCTCCGGCGACGCGTGGAAGAACCATGCCTGCTGCGTCACCTTCCTGTCCGAGCGCGACATCTCTGCCCGTCCGGAATGGGCGCAGCGCGTCACCAATGCCATCGTCAAGGCGCAGTTGTGGACCCGCTCCAACCAGCTCGACACCGCGCGCCTGCTGTCGAATGGCGACGCCCACCGCTACACGCCGCATGCGCTGCAAGTGCTGGCCAAGGTGCTGACCGTGACCGACTATGCCGAGTATGAAAAGAGCGGCATCATCCACCACAAGGACTGGAACCAGCGCCGCATCGACTTCCAGCCCTTCCCGTTCCCGTCGTACACCGAGCAGATGGTGCGCGCGCTGCAGAACACCCGCCTCGAAGGCGACACCGGCTTCCTGCAAAAGCTGGATCCGGCCTTCGTCGCGCGCGACCTGATCGACGATCGCTTCGTGCGCAAGGCGATTACGGCGGTCGGCGGCCCCGGCGCATTTGGCCTGCCGGCCAACCTGATGCGCAGCGAAACGCTGGCGATCTGACGCATGACGCAAGCACCTCCCCGTCTGGCGCTACGCGCCGGCCTGCCCGTGCTGGGTTTCGCCGCGGCGCTGCTGGTCTGGCAGCTGGGCGTCGCGGCGCTGCAGCGCGAGACCCCGATCGCGGCCGCCTTCGCCCCGCTGGAAGCGGCGCGCGCGCTGCTGCTGATGCTGCAGGGACCGGACATCTGGCGTGACATCGGCCTCAGTCTGCGCCGGGTCGGCTACGGACTGGCGGCGGCGGCGCTGATCGGCGTGCCGCTCGGCGTGCTGGTGGGCAGCTCGCGCCGCTTTGCAGCGGCCGCCATGCCGCTGTTCCAGCTGCTGCGCATGGTATCGCCGCTGTCATGGATGCCGCTGGCGGTGATGACGCTCGGCGTCGGCGCCGCGCCGGTGTACTTCCTGCTGGCCTTTGCTGCGGTCTGGCCGATCCTGCTGAACACCGCCAGCGGCGTGGCGCGGCTCGACCCGAACTGGCTGCTGCTGGCGCGCAGTCTGTCGGCGACGCGCCGCGAAACCGTGCTGCGGGTAGTCCTGCCCGGCATCACGGCCGACATCCTGACCGGGGTGCGGCTGGCTATCGGCATCATCTGGATCGTGCTGGTGCCGGCGGAAATGCTGGGCGTGTCGGCCGGTCTCGGTTACTTCATCCTCGATGCGCGCGACCGTCTGGCGTACAACGAACTGATGGCCGCCATCGTGCTGATTGGCTTGCTCGGTTTCGCGCTCGACTGGCTGGCCCGCGCCGCCCACGCACGCTGGCTGCACACCAGCCGCTGAGCATGCACAGCATGGGTTCCCGCCTATATATTTTACGTAACTATTTTTTAAAAGAATAGAAAATTTTGTATATGGATATTAGAGAAATATTAAAAGAAAGAATACTCATTATTGATGGTGCCATGGGTACGATGATACAGCGTCACAAATTAGAAGAAGCTGATTACCGTGGAGAACGTTTTAAAGAT
>JBGSBQ010000422.1:0-4055 GCA_041730475.1 Sphingomonadaceae bacterium | reverse complement strand
CAGCGGCGCATAGCGCTGCACCCAGGCCGAGGCAGTATCGTTGGTGGCATGGCTCACGGCGTCGCTCCCATTCAGGCTCAAGTGTAGGCCAGGCCCATGGCTTCGCGCACATCGCGCATGGTCTCCAGCGCTAGCTTGCGGGCTGCATCATTGCCGTCGGCAACAATGGCACGCACCAGCGAGGGATCGTCCAGATATTGCTGGGCACGTTCGTGCATCGGTTCCTGTTCCTTGACGATGGCGTCAATCACCGGCTGTTTGCACTCGATGCAGCCGATGCCGGCCGATTTGCAGCCCTTCACCACCCACTCCTGCGTAGGCTGGTCCGAATACACCTGATGGAACTGCCACACCGGGCAGCGCGCCGGATCACCGGCATCGGTGCGCCGCACGCGGGCCGGATCGGTGGGCATGGTCTTGATCTTCTTGCTGACCGATTCCTTGTCCTCGCGCAAGGCAATCGAATTGCCATAGCTCTTGGACATCTTGCGGCCATCCAGACCCGGCAGGCGCGAGGCGGCCGTCAGGCGCGCCTGCGGCTCGACCAGGATCAGCTTGCGGCTGCCTTCGAGGTAGCCGAACAGGCGCTCGCGGTCGATCATCGACAGGCTTTGGGCATCGTCCAGCATGGCCTTGGCCTGTTCCAGCGCGGCATCCTTGCCGTCCTGCTGGTATTCGGTGCGCAGTTCGTTGTACAGCTTGGCGCGCTTGCTGCCCAGCTTCTTCACCGCTTCCTGCGCCTTCTCCTCGAAACCCTTTTCTTTGCCGTACAAGTGATTAAAACGGCGTGCAATTTCACGCATCATCTCGATGTGCGGCACCTGATCGTCGCCCACCGGCACCTGACTGGCGCGGTAGATCAGCACGTCAGCCGCCTGCAGCAACGGATAGCCGAGGAAGCCGTAAGTGGCCAGATCCTTGTTCGACAGATTGTCGATCTGGTCCTTGTAAGTGGGGACCCGCTCCAGCCAGCCCAATGGCGTGGCCATCGACAGCAGCAGGTGCAGTTCGGCATGTTCCGGCACGCGCGACTGGATGAACAGCGTCGCCTGCGACGGATCGATGCCAGCCGCCAGCCAGTCGACCAGCATGTCCCAGGTGCTGCGCTCGATGACGGTGGGGTCGTCGTAGTGCGTGGTCAGCGCGTGCCAGTCGGCCACGAAGAACAGGCAAGGCAGCTCGGATTGCATCTTGATCCAGTTCTTCAGCGCACCATGGTAGTGGCCCAAGTGCATGGAACCAGTGGGGCGCATGCCGGAAACAACACGATCGGGATACATAGTCGGACTCAGTTCAAAAGTAAGATAAGTGGATACACCATCAGGTGGAAGATATTCTGCACGATGGTCATCAGGGTAATCAATACGCCATCCAGTATGCCAAACTGCATCAGCAACACAAGGCCGATAAACACATACGCACCATACAGTTCGATGCGGGCAAACTTGCGTGCCAGCGGCAGCGGCAGCAGGCCGGTAACGATGCGGCCGCCGTCGAGGGGCGGAATTGGCAACAGATTGAACACGCACATGGCGGAATTGACGCTGACGCCGGCCTTGGCCATCAGCACGAAGAAATCGGGCGCATCGGGCAGCGCGCTCAGCAACACCAGCGCCAGCATCCAGCCCAGTCCCATGACGAAATTGGCAGCCGGTCCAGCGGCGGCGACAAACGCCATCTGTTTCTTCGGATTGCGCAGGCGGCCAAAGTCGACCGGCACCGGCTTGGCATAGCCGAGCGGCGGCAAATGCACGAAGAACAGGATCAGCGGCAGCACGATGGTACCGAAGGGATCGATGTGGCGGATAGGATTCAGGCTCAGCCGCCCTTGGTTGGCGGCGGTCGGATCGCCAAAATAGCGCGCCGTGTAGCCATGGGCCGCTTCATGTAGGGCGATCGCGAATAATACCGGGATCAGATAGACCGCAATGGTCCGGACAGCAATGTCGAATTCACTCATGTGGGGATTTTACCAGAGCCAACTACTTGTCTTTGCGGCGCCATCGGGGGTCGGCGCGCTTACCCGGGGTGGCGTCCCTCAAAGGCCGAACACGGCAGCATCGCCGCGGCCCTGACGCACCAGCGCGGCCTCGTTGCCGCTCAGGTCAATCACGGTGGTCGGTTCCAGGCAGCAGGCGCCGCCATCGATGATCAGTTCGATCTGCTTGCCGAGCCGTTCGCAGATGGCATCGGCATCATTCAGCGCCTCGCTATCGCCGGGCAAAATCAGCGTGGTGCCCAACAGCGGCTGCTGCAACTCTTCCAGCAGCGCCTGCACGATGCGGTCTTCCGGCACCCGCAGGCCGATGGTCTTGCGCGACGGATGGCTGAGCCGGCGCGGCACCACCTTGGTTGCTTCCAGAATGAAGGTGAACGGGCCCGGCGTGGCCGCCTTGAGCAGGCGGAACTGACGGTTATCGACCCGCGCATACACGCCGATCTCGCTCAGGTCACGGCACAGCAGCGTCAAGTGATGTTTCTCATCGACGCCACGGAGACGGCGCAGGCGCTCGACGGCCGCCTTGTCATCCAGATGGCACACCAGCGCATAACTGGAATCCGTCGGCACGGCGACGATGCCGCCGCCGTGGATGATCTGGGCCGCCTGCTTGATCAGGCGCGGCTGCGGATTATCGGGATGAACCTGGAAAAATTGACTCATGGATCAGGATTGTACGCCACGCAAGGCAGCAATACGTTCTTCAAACGGTGGATGGGTAGAGAACAGCGCCGACCAGCCGGCACCGCCCGTGATACCGGACGCGGCCATCGACTGCGGCAAGGCGCCCGGCTCCAGGCCGTTCAGGCGTGCCAGCGCGTGCTGCATCGGCGTGCTGCTGCCCAACAACTTGGCGGAACCGGCATCAGCGCGGAACTCACGCTGGCGCGAGAACCAGGCCACGATCAGCGAGGCGACGATGCCAAACAGGATTTCGCAGACAAACACGGTGATGGTGTAGCCGATGCCGGGGCCGCGGCGCTCGTCATCATTGCCCTTCAACAGCATTTTATCGACGAAGAAGCCGACCACGCGCGCCAGGAACACCACAAAGGTATTCACCACGCCCTGGATCAGCGTCATGGTCACCATGTCGCCATTGGCGATGTGGGCGATTTCGTGACCGAGCACGGCCTCGACCTCATCCCGGTTCATACTTTCCAGCAAGCCCGTCGAGACCGCGACCAGCGCCGAATTCTTGAACGCGCCGGTGGCGAAAGCGTTCGGCTCGCCGTCGTAGACGGCCACTTCCGGCATGCCGATGCCGGCCCGCTCGGCCAGCGTCTTGACGGTATTCACCAGCCACAGCTCGGTCGACGACGAGGGCGCATCGATGACGCGGGCGCCGGTCGACCACTTGGCCATCGGCTTGCTGATCAACAGCGAGAAGATCGCGCCAGTGAAGCCCACCACCAGCGAGAACGCCAGCAGGTTGCTAAGGTTCAACTGCCCACCGGCGCCGGGCCGGCCTATGCCCAGCAAACTCAGCACGAGCGACAGCACCAGCATTACAGCGAGGTTGGTGGCGATAAACAGGACAATACGTTTCATGGCAAGGGACTCCCGGCAAGTGCCGAATAATTTGTCTGAATAGTAATATAGGGACGGTCGCGTGAGAATACCAGATACAAGAAATTACACTCTGGCATCGTTAAGCCGAAGCTGCGCCTCAGAACCAGTCGTGCCAGACCGGCGTGACATTGGCCGGCAACGGCGGCAGCAGCGCAAAATCGACGCGGGCTTCACCGGGCGCATGGAAATCGGTGCCGCGCGAGGCCAGGAAGCCATAGCTGTTGGCCAGTTGCGCATACACCGGATACTGGTCCGGCGTATGGCTGCCGGTGACCACCTCGATGGCCTGGCCGCCCAGCTGCTTGAATTGATCGAACAGCTCGCCCTGCGCCAGCTGGCTCAGCTTGTAGCGGCCCGGATGGGCGATCACGGCAATGCCGCCGGCGCCACGGATCCAGCCCACCGCATCCGCCAGGCTAGCCCAGCAGTGTGGCACATAGCCCGGCTTACCTTCAGACAAGTACTTCTTGAACACATCAGGAAT
>JBGSBQ010000421.1:0-4067 GCA_041730475.1 Sphingomonadaceae bacterium | reverse complement strand
GCGGGAGCCACGAAGGCGGCGCCGACCTGATAGGTTTTCTCGCCGCTGACGGTATGCGGCGCCATCTCCCAGCTATTCATGTCGAGCACCAGCTGGCCCAGTGCATTCTTGATTTGCAGCGCGACGGGTGCCAGCGAGGGCGCAAAATACTTCTCGCCGCTGGACGGCACATGTGGTGCCGGGGCCGGATTCACATGCAAACTCAAAGCGGCGGAGGTGAAGGTATCGCCGTCCTTGTCGCTGCGCAGGCGGAATGCGGTCGCATCCGAGGCGGCGGGCAGGATGCCGTAGCCGGGGCCTTTGAGCGCCTCGGCCTTGTCGGCGGCGATGGTGACGTGGACGATATTCGGCCCGTAAGCCTCGACGCTGACCCAAGCCCCGTTACGGTCCAGGGTGGCGACAGGCGCGGCGTGGGCGACGCCGGCCACGAAGGCGGCCGGCAGTACGGTGCGCAGGAAAATGGTCATGAAGAGTGTCTCATCTGGCTGTTATTGTGCAGCCATTCTGCAGACTATCCCCGTGCCTGACAATTGCGAAAACCGCCAAGCGGCACAACAAAAAAAATCGGGGTCAGGTCTTAATGCCGTTAAGTTAGCGTGCCGTGGCGTGCACTTGCACCCCAGGGCCAGACCTGGGGTCAGACCCGCCGGGTCTGACCCCGGCTTTGCGTCTGCGGGGTTTGCCAGCCGATCTGCGCCCTAACTTAACGGCATTTGGGTCAGGCCTCGTCGATCGCATGCGCGAGGACGACGTTCACCCTTTACCTGATGGTTAACTTTTGTCCGGGCCGATTTTTAGTTCGATGCGGTGCGGTACGCCGCTCTGGCCGGGGAAGCCGGTGAAGGCGCTTTGCACCAGCGCTGGCATGACGAACGGCGTGGCCTGCACCCGGCTGGTGTTTTGTACCGTGACATCAAACAGCTTGCGCCCGCTGGTGCTGTTGATGACGACCCGCAGCTCGCGCTGGTAGTTGTGCTGGATGGTTTCTTCGACCGTCATCGTGCCGTAGCGGATCGGGTCGTAGAACCACGGGCGATAGCCCCAGCGGTAACCATAGCGGCCGTAGCCGGGACCGAAGGTGCTATGCCAGAACGGGTCGTCGGCCTGCAGCACCTTGGTCGGAATGTCGACGGTCTTGAATTGCATCGTCACCAGCAGCTTGGCGCTGGCCGCATTCTCGGCCTGATGGAAGCCCAGCTTGGCCATCTCGTTGCTGACCAGTACCTGATAACTGCGGTATTCCAGCGTGTCATCTGGCGCGGGTGGGGCTTCGAAGACGTAGGATTTGTCGGCCAGATCGGCCGGCCAGTCGTTGAAGGCGGTCACGTCGCTGCGGATGGTGGTGGCGCAGCCGGTCAACAGAACGGTCGCGGCAACGGCAATGATGGCCAGGTGTTTCATGAGCGGGTCCTCCTAACGATAGACGTTATTTTTCACAACTAAGTTTATGACGAAGCACAACTGCGCGCACGATTATTACAGATTGTTACGGCCGCTGGGAATCCCGTTACTGTAGCGGCCCCGGTATTGGTAAAATAGGCCTTTGTTCCCGCCCCTCACCAGAGCCCTTATGCGCACAGACAGCAGCCCTCAGACCATCTTCCGCAACGATTACACCCCGCCAGCCTATCTGGTCGATACCGTGGAACTGGGTTTTGACCTCGATCCGGCCCGTACCATTGTCGCTAACCGGGTGCTGATGCGCCAGAATCCGGCCTCGAACAGCCGCGATATCGTGCTGCATGGCGAGGAGATCGAACTGGTGGCGCTGCGCCTGAACGGCACGTTGCTGACCCCGGACCAGTACGAGCTGACCGAGTCGACGCTGACGATCCGCATGGCGCCCGAACTGGTAGTGCTGGAAATCGAATCGCTGTGCGCGCCCGTCAATAACACCACGCTGTCCGGCCTGTACGTCTCGAACGGCAATTTCTTCACCCAGTGCGAGGCCGAGGGCTTCCGCCGCATCACCTTCTTCCCCGACCGTCCGGACGTGATGGCCAAGTACACGGTGATGCTGCGCGCCGACAAGGCGCTGTATCCGGTGTTGTTGTCGAACGGCAATCTGATCGAGGAGGGCGAGCTGCCCGATGGTCGCCATTACGCCAAATGGGAAGACCCGTTCAAGAAGCCGTCCTACCTGTTTGCGCTGGTGGCGGCGCGGCTGGTGTGCCAGGAAGAGCGCTATACGCTGCAGTCGGGGCGCGAAGTGCTGCTGCAGGTGTGGGTGGAAGAGGGTAACCTCGACAAGACCGATTACGCGATGCAGTCGCTGAAAAACTCGATCCGCTGGGACGAGCAGCGCTTTGGCCTGGAACTGGATCTGGACCGCTTCATGATCGTCGCCGTCGGTGACTTCAACATGGGCGCGATGGAGAACAAGGGCCTGAACATCTTCAACACCAAGTTCGTGCTGGCCAATCCGCGCGTGGCGACCGATATCGACTTTGCCGGCATTGAAGCGGTAGTCGGCCACGAATACTTCCACAACTGGACCGGCAACCGCGTGACCTGCCGCGACTGGTTCCAGCTGTCGTTGAAAGAAGGCCTGACCGTATTCCGCGATCAGGAATTCAGCGCCGACATGATCGGCACCGACAGCGGCCGCGCCGTCACCCGCATCGATCAGGTGCGCACGCTGCGTCAGGCCCAGTTCCCGGAAGACGCCGGTCCGATGGCGCACCCGGTGCGGCCTGATTCCTTCGTCGAGATCAACAACTTCTACACTGTCACGATCTACGAAAAGGGCGCCGAAGTGGTGCGCATGTACCAGACCTTGGTCGGCCGCGACGGCTTCCGCAAGGGCATGGACCTGTACTTTGAGCGTCACGACGGTCAGGCCGTCGAGTGCGACGACTTCCGTGCCGCCATGGCCGATGCCAATGGCCGCGACTTCAGCCAGTTCGAGCGCTGGTACGCGCAGGCCGGCACCCCGGTGGTGCAGGCTGTCACCCGCTACGACGCTGCCGCGCAGGTCTACGAAATCACGCTGAGCCAGAGCTGCCCGCCCTCGGCCGGCCAGCCGGACAAGCTGCCGTTCCACATTCCGGTGGCAGTCGGCCTGCTGGGCGCCGATGGCCGCGACCTGCCATTGCAGCTGGACGGCGCCGTCGCATCGGGCCAGACCACGCTGGTGCTGGAACTGACCGAAGCGCAGCAAACCTTCCGCTTCACCGGTGTCAGCGAAGCGCCGACGCCATCGATCCTGCGCGATTTCTCGGCCCCGGTGATCCTCGACTACGCCTACACCGATGCCCAGTTGCTGCACCTGTTCAGCCATGACAGCGACCCGGTGAACCGCTGGGAAGCCGGTCAGCGCTTGGCCATGGAACGCCTGCTGGCGCTGACCGAGGCGGTGGCACAGGGCCGCCCGCTGGCGCTGGACGACACCTTCATCGCTGCGCAGCGCAACCTGCTGCTCGATGCGTCGCTGGACCCGGCGTTCCGCGAGCTGGCCCTGATCCTGCCATCGGAAGGCATCATCGCCGAGCAGATGGCAGTGGTTGATCCGCAAACGATCCACAGCGCGCGTCAGTTCATGCGCCGCACCATTGCCGCCGCCCTGAAGGACGAGCTGCTGGCCGCCTATAAGGCCAACCAGACGCCCGGCGCCTACAGCCCGGACGCACTGTCGGCTGGTAAGCGGGCGCTGAAAAATCTGTGTCTGGCGTATCTGCTGGTGGCACCGGAAGCGGCCGAACTGCAACTGGCGCAGCAGCAGTTCGAGCAGGCCGGGAATATGACCGATCGTGCAGCTGCACTGGCGGCACTGATCCATAGCGGCAGCGATGCCAGCGCCTATCTGCAGGCCTTCTATCGCGACTTCGAACAGGAAGCGCTGGTGGTCGATAAATGGTTCGCCATGCAGGCCGCCGCGCCGAGCAGCGATGTCGCGACGGTGCGCAAGCTGATGCAGCATCCAGCCTTCACGCTGAAAAATCCGAACCGCGCGCGCAGTCTGATTTTCAGCTTCACCAATGCCAATCCGGCCCAGTTCCACGCGGCCGATGGCAGTGCCTACGCATTCTGGGCCGAGCTGGTGATCCAGCTCGACGCCATCAACCCGC
>JBGSBQ010000420.1:0-4068 GCA_041730475.1 Sphingomonadaceae bacterium | reverse complement strand
CGACGCCGCTGCACTGGCTGCCGCGCAGGCGGCGGCCAGTGCGCGCCGCACGCTGGGCGCGACGGCCGGTATCGCGGTGCATGTGGCGGGTCTGGACTGGCAGCGGATTGCGGAACAGTTGCAGACCGACGGTTATGCGGTGGTGCCGGGCATGCTGACGGCCGAGGAATGCGTGGCGATGGCGGCGCAGTACGCACAAGTGGCGCTGTTCCGCAGCCGGGTGCTGATGGCGCAGCATGGTTTTGGCAGCGGCGAGTACCAGTACTTCCGCTATCCCTTGCCATCGATGATCGCGGCGCTGCGGCAGGCGCTATACGGGCCGCTGGCGACGATCGCGAACCACTGGCATCAGGTGCTGCAGATCGACAGCCGTTTTCCGGCCGAGCATAACGATTTTCTGGCGCGCTGCCATGCGGCGGGCCAGCAACGCCCCACGCCCTTGCTGCTGGAGTACCGCAGCGGCGATTACAACTGCCTGCATCAGGATTTGTATGGCGAACATGTGTTCCCGCTGCAGGCGGCGTTGCTGCTGTCGCAGCCGGGGCGCGATTTTGAGGGCGGTGAACTGGTGCTGACCGAGCAGCGTCCGCGCCTGCAGTCACGGGTCGAGGTGGTGCCGCTGCAGCGCGGCGATCTGGTGATCTTCCCCGTCAATCACCGCCCGGCGCAGGGCGCGCGCGGCGTGTACCGGGTCAGCATGCGGCATGGCGTGAGCCGGATCCGGTCCGGGCTGCGGCATACGCTGGGCATCATTTTCCACGATGCCGAATAGGCGCGCTGAGGTCGGCGCTTAGGATCGGCGCTTAGGGTGGCGCGGTGTGGCTCTTCTGGGTCTGGTACAGGCGCGCATACATGCCGCCCTGGGCCAGCAGCGTGTCGTGGTCGCCCACTTCGGCGATGCGGCCCTGTTCCAGCACCACGATGCGGTCGGCATTTTCAATCGTCGACAGCCGGTGCGCGATCACCACCGTGGTGCGGCCTTGCATCAGCACTTCCAGCGCGGCCTGCACCAGCCGTTCCGATTCGGTATCGAGCGCGCTGGTGGCTTCATCCAGTACCAGAATCGGCGCATCCTTGTACAGCGCACGGGCGATCGCCAGCCGCTGGCGCTGGCCGCCGGACAGGCGCAGCCCATTTTCACCGACCGGCGTCAGGTAGCCTTGCGGCTGGCGGCTGATGAATTCATGCGCATGGGCGGCGCGCGCCGCTGCTTCGATCTTCGCCATCGACGGCGCCGGATCGCCATACGCGATGTTGGCGGCCAGCGTGTCATTGAACAGCACCACATCCTGGCTGACCAGCGCAATCTGCTGGCGCAGCGAGGCCATGGTGTAGTCGCGCAGGTCGACGCCGTCGAGCAGGATGGCGCCGCCGGTGGCGTCGTAGAAGCGTGGCAGCAGGCCGGCCAGCGTGGTCTTGCCGCTGCCTGAACTGCCGACCAGTGCCACCGTTTCGCCCGCCGCGATGTCGAGCGAGACGCGGTCTAAGGCGGGCCGGGCCTCGGCCTCGGTTACGCTGGCATACTGGAAGCTGACCTCCTGCAGCGACAGGCGGCCCTCAGCGCGCTCCAGCGTGCGGCGGCCGGTGTCGGCCTCGGATTCGGTGTCGATCAGTTTGAATACCGATTCGGCGGCGGCCAGGCCGCGCTGCATCGGTTCATTAATCTTGGTCAGGTTCTTGATCGGTGACTGCATCGCCAGCAGCGACGACATGAAGGCCACGAAGGCACCCGGCGACAGCGCGCCGGCTTGCGCCCGCAGCAGTGCAAAATAGATCACCGACGACAGCGTGGCGCCGACCAGCAGCATGATCACGCCCGAGTTCAGCGCCGCCGTGGCGGCATGCTTGACGGCCAGCTGGCGATTCAGCTTGACCACCTCGTCGAAGCGCTGCTGTTCGTAGTGCTGGCCACCGAAGATTTTCACCACGCGCTGGCCGCTGATGCTTTCATCGAGCACATTGGTCAGGTCGCCCATGGCCGACTGTGCGCTCTTGCTCAGGTGGCGCATGCGGCGCCCGGCGAAGGTGACAATGATCGCCACCAGCGGCAGCAGGCCAAGGCAGAACACGGCCAACTGCCAGTCAATACTGAACAGCGAGACCAGATAGCCGACCGTGGCGACCGAGTCGCGCACCGCCACGTTGATGACATTCAGGCCGGCCTGCGCCACTTGCGCGGCATCGAAGGCCACGCGCGACAGCGTAGTGCCGGTCGAGGTCTGGTCGAAATAATGATTCGGCAGGCGCAGGATGCGGGCGAACATGGTTTCGCGCAGATTGGCCTGTACCCGGCTCGACAGCCATGCGGCGCCATAGTCGCCGGCAAAGCTGGACAGCATGCGCAGCAGCGCCAGCGCAAAGATGATGGCCGGGATGGTCCACAGCGCGGCGCCGGCCGGATCGTTGGGCAGGATATGTCCCAGCCAGGACTGCACCGTCAGCAGCAGGCCGGACGCCGGCGCGTGCGCGCCACCCAGACTGTGGGACGGGGCCAGCGCATCGACCACGTTCTGCAACTGGCGGATCAGCATCACGTCAGTGGCCGACGCAAGGGCGACCGCCAGCAGCGTGGCGGCGACGATCCAGCCATACGGCAGGAACTGTTGGAGCAGGCGGAAATAGAGTGGGCGGCTTGGCACGGCGATGTACGGAAGACGGCGAAGGGTGCATTGTAACCGGCCTGTGCGGGCGGTCTACCGGTTCAGCGCCGGCGCCGGGTTAACACTGTCCCGCTAATCTGTGAAATCACGTCACAAAATAGTTCAAATAGTTTAAATTTTGATATTAAACTGGGTGGGTGCCTATCCGGCATGCAAGGGCAGGAGCAGTGATGAAAGTCCGCTTTTTTTCTGTGGCATGGCTGTTAATGGGTACTGTGTGGGGCGCGCCGGCATGGGCCGAACTGGCCGTCATCGTTAACCGCCACAATCCGGTGACGCACATGGCGCCGTCACAGGCGGCCCAGTTCTTCCTTGGCGGCTCGGTGCAGTTCACGCCGATCGAGCAGGCTGACGAGGTGCCGGTGCACGCCGAGTTTTGCCGCAAGGTGCTGGAGAAGTCGCCCGATCAGGTGAATGCCATCTGGTCCGTGATCGTGTTCACGGCGCGCGGCCGGCCGCCCAGGGAATACAAAAGCAGCGCAGAGGTGAAACGGGCCGTGGCCGCCGATGTCAATGCGATCGGCTATATCGAAAAGTCGGCCGTTGATGACAGCATCAAGGTCGTCATCCTCGTGCCCTGAGCCGCCAGCCACCACCGGAGACTATTGGATGTTCCTGATTTTGATCACACTGGCGGCGTGGCTGGCCGCAGGCAGCGCCGCCGCACAAGAGCCGCCTGCGGCCGGCCTGGAGCTGACCGGCTTCTACAACCTGACCGGAGCCCGGGTCCTGAGTGGCACGGCGCAGGGCAGCGACGCGCCATGGCGCTACCTGCAGTATCAATGTCCGTGCGCGCTGCAGAACTGGGAGTACACGGCGGTGTACGAACGCCAGCAGGGCTGGCAGTTCAATCAGGAATCGCTGCTCGGGCTGCAGATCAAGAAGGAGTGGTCGCCCACGCTGTCGGCCACGGCGCAGCTGCTGGTGCGCGCGAATAATCCCAACCGCGGCCTACGGCCAACGCTGGACTGGGCCTACCTGTCGTGGCAACCGGCGGCCGATTCGGCGTGGACCTTCCAGCTCGGCCAGTTCCGCATACCCCTGTACTACTACAGTGATTACCTGTACGTCGGTTATGCCTACCCGTGGGTGCGGCCCGCACCCGACGTGTATGGCTGGCCGATCTACGCCTATCAGGGCGCGAACGCCAGCTACCGCGCGCAGCTGGGTCAATCTGGCTGGGCCGCTACTGCCCATGTCTGGAGCGGCAGCTACACCCAGCGCGACAATGCCTATGACACGCGGCTGTACTACGCCAGCTCCACCAATGAATCGTGGACCCGCATGCTGGGTGGCTATGTCGCTGCTAACAACGGCATCGTCGACGTACGCGCCATGCTGATGCGCTACAACGACACCACGTGGCAGGACGGCGCGGCCGGCCGCGTCACGCTGGTCGATGGCCAGC
>JBGSBQ010000419.1:0-4081 GCA_041730475.1 Sphingomonadaceae bacterium | reverse complement strand
CCGGGAATTCGAGGATGGGGTGCGACATGCCTTGTCCCAAGGCCTGGGACTGGCGCGTATCAGCCAGTGCGCCGCCGATCTGGCCTTGCGCATCGTCTTGGAGGAAGAAGGCGGCAACAACCAGCGGGCCGCGCTGCGGCTGGGCGTCACCGATCGGGCCCTGCAAATCCGGCGCAAGGCACAACTCGATGCCACGCCTGACTAGCAGGCTTGACGCACTTCAAGCGCCCCGCCCCATCGCATTCTATAGTCGCTTAGATGGACTGGCTGAGCACACGTTTTGAATTAAGCCGCAGCGGTAGCGCGCCCAATTCGCGCCCGATGGAGGGCCTGCGTGGCTGCGCAGTGCTGCTGGTCTTTATAGTCCACTACACGACGCTGGCGGCGCCATGGTTCGCGCTGCCCACGCTGTTGCAGGTCTTGCATACGATAGGCAATAGCGGTGTCGATCTATTCTTTGTACTGAGCGGATATCTGATCTACGGATCTTTGATCAGTCATCCGCAGCCCGTCCTGTCATTTCTGCGGCGTCGCATCGCCCGCATCTATCCGGCCTACAGTGCGGTATTTGCGCTGTACCTGCTGCTGTGCGCCGCCGTGCCGCAAGCGAGCAAGATACCGCCAGCGCCACTCGCAGCGGCGCGCTACATCGCACAGAATTACCTGTTGCTGTGCGGCTTAGGCCAGCCGCTGGTGACGGTGTCGTGGTCACTCAGTTATGAAATGGCCTACTACCTCGCCATGCCCGCACTGATTGCCGCCTTCGGACTGCGCCGCCGCCCGCCGGTCTGGCGCTGCGGCCTATTTGCGCTTCTGCTGCTGACCGGCGCATGGTGTCATGTGGCGCACGGCGCACCGGTGCGCCTGCTGATGTTCCTTGCGGGCGTACTGCTGCACGAGGCCATCCACAGCCCTGCCCTCGCTGACAAGGCGCCGGGCGCTCCGCTGGTAGGGACGGCATTAGCGCTTGCCATGACCGGCATGCTCACCCCGTTGCCCCCGCTGTTCAAGTTCGGTGCGCTGTTCGTCGCCTACTTTCTGCTGTGCTTCAACTGCTTACGACGTCCTGCCGGCGTGGTCGGCAGGTGTTGCAGTGTGACGCCGCTGCGCTGGCTCGGGAACATGAGCTATTCCTACTACCTGCTGCACGGACTGGCCTTGAAAGCGGCCTTCGCGCTGCTACCCCCGGACGCCAGCGCAGTCCTGTGCGCCGCATTGCTGGTGCCAATGTTCCTGTGGACGCTGGTCGCCAGCGCAGCGCTGTTCCTGCTGGTCGAGCGCCCCTGCTCGCTGCGTCCACGCCATGCGTTCAGCCGAACGGCATTACTTCAAAAGTCGTCGCCCGTTGCCGACATTTAGGACAGTTGCAGCCACCCAGCTCATCCTGGCCATCATCGCCTTCATCGCTATCGTCGTTCGGCACTGCCGGCGCCTGCGCCGGCACCGGATAGGGCCAGCCGGGGCCATACCCGGTTCCATAGTAGTAAGGCCATGGCGCGGGAACGGCGCGCCGGAGTGCCTGACGGCCCCGCAAGGGCAGATGCCCGGCGGGCCGCCCACGACCACGTGGCCGCCCGCCTCCGCGCGGCGACCGCGTTGCGCTGCGCTCCAGCTCCGCTTCCATTTCTCCGCCGCCAAACGGCAGCACTTCAAACGTTGTACTCATGATGACTCCTCAAATGCGTTTCAATTGTCGCTGCAAGGCAGCTATCGCCTGCCGCAGTTCCTGCTCCCGATGATCGGCACGTACCAGCAGTGCGAGCGTGCCACCGTCGCGGCGCGGCTGCGCCACCACCTGCACACCATCGCGCTCCAGCGCGGCGTGGACCTGCGCCAGCCCCACCTGCGTTGGCAGACGCACGGTCTGCACGGGGAACTGGCCGCCGCCACACACGATGCCCCGCCGCGCCAGACCGTCGCGCAGCAGCCCAACACCTTGCATCAGCCGTGCCCGCAGCACTTCGCCACGCTGGCGGTTGATGCGCAGCGCATTCTGGCCGGCTGCAATGGTGGCGACCGACACCGGACTACAGTGACGCCTGACCTGCCCCACGGCCGCCATCCGTTCCACCATGGGGCGGCTGCCGGACAACACCGCCAGCGGCACACCAAAGCCTTTGGCCAGCGAGGCGCCCATGATCACTTCGCTCCCTTCCTGACCACAGCGGATGCCGTGTACGCTCAATGAACCGCCGCCTGCATCACCGAGCACACCCAGCACCTGCGTATCGTCCAGCACCAGGCAGCCCCCATGCTGGCGTACGATGCCAGCATAGGCAGCCAGCGGCGGCGCTTGCGGCGCGCCCGGACAATAGCCATCCGCCAGCAAAATCGGCCGTCGGCCACGCTGCCGCCACCACTTCGCCAGCCGTTCCGCTGCAACCGCATCACCGGGCGGGAACAGTTGCAAGGGCATGCCCTGCGCGACGGCCTGCTGGGCGCCCCAGCGCGCCACCGGATAGCTGGCCGCATCCACCAGCAGTACCGAATGTGCACTGCCAAAACCACTGCCTGCATCGGACAGCATGCCAAACAGGTCCCAATACAGATGCAGCGTGGACGGCATCAGCAGGGCCGCATCACAGCCCTGCAAAGCCGCCAGTTCCTCGGCCAAGGCTCGCGCGCCGGGTGCTTCCTGCATCGCGGCCGGTTTGCCCAGCGTGAGCTGCTGCCAGTCCGGCAGACTGCGCGCCGGATGGCGCATACCCAGATACAGCGCACTACAAAAGTCAGCCATCGGGATCAACCGGCGAGCTTCCCGCTGCGCATCTGCTCGGCCAGCCGCTGACGCAGCAGCACCGCCGGGATCGTGGCGTCGGCCAGCGAGTCGCGCCCTTCGATCGACAGGTCAACCCCGGTCGCCGCACGATAGGCATGGATGTAACCCTGTGCCTGCGGCCGCCAGAAGCGCGCCCAGTTAAAGGCGGGCGTGGGTTCATAGATGTCGCTCCAGGCGCCATAGCGGATCGACAGCAGCAGCTGTTCGCCAAACACCGCCAGGCTGCGAAAGTGCACCACGCTGGTGTCGGTCCAGTTCTGGATGCGTTTCATGGCGTCGACACGGTCCATCCACGGTTCCGGATAGGCCACCATCACCCGGGTCGGCAGGAATTCGCGGAACTCCGGCCGCGCCAGCAGCCATTGCTGCATCAGCATTTCGATGCGGGCCGTCGATGGCAGGTCGCCGAACTGGTTGTGCGCCCCCTGCGACAGGATCAGGTGCACTTCCTTGAGCGCGTTGAGTACCGGGAAGGCATCCGCCTTGACGGTGGTATCGTCATCCTGCTTGTAGAACGACGTAGTCAGCCGCAGCAGGTGATGGAAGGCTTCCAGGAACTTGGAACGGCTGTCCGCCGGCCGGAAATGCTGCACCGCCTTGCCGTCAAGCCGCACGCCGTAGTGATGGTCGTACTCGTAATTGCGGCGCACCACCGTCAACCGATGCTGTTCATCCTGCGTGTAGCCCCAGATCAGGTTATTCAGCGGCCGCAGGATGTCGATCTCGGAGTTTGCCAGCGCCTCGCTGATGCCGGGGCCGCGCACGTTCTGGAAGCGCTGGGTAATGGCGTTCATCGACTGCACCAGCATGCCCTCCTCGTGCCAGTAGGACCAGATCAGCTCCAGCAGGCAGGGGTGGGTCAGCTTTTGCTGGACGATGCCAAAGCACAGGTCCGCATCGCGTTCGCGCCCATGCGGGATGCTGATCGGGATGTCGTGCAGCTTGCGCCGGATGATGGCCAGATACGGCAGCATGCGCACCTCGCCCACCTGCTCCAGATATTCGCGCAGCAGCACATCATGCAGGTCAGCCTGATCCGGCAGGTCGCGCCGGTCCAGATAGGCATTGTCGGCGCCGCGGTCAAAATTGTGGCGGCCATGGCGCACCCCGCAGTTGACCATGACGAAGGCTTCAGTCGCCGCCTTCAGCACCCGGTAGGCTTCGGAATCGGTGAACGGCAAGGCGCGCCGGTGTTTCAGCTTGTCGTATTCGGCCGCAGCCTTGTTGAAGCGCTCGCGCTCGACGCCCTGGATGCCGCCCATCTCGCCGCAGAACAGGCCCTCGATGAAGTCCTGATAGGCG
>JBGSBQ010000418.1:0-4115 GCA_041730475.1 Sphingomonadaceae bacterium | reverse complement strand
GAGGTTGGACCTGCTCTCGCAGGGGCGGGGACTATTCCTTAAGCAGACGCACCCGTCCACCGACCGACGTCTAGTCTCTGAACCTGCCGCTAGAGCCTGATTCCCACGGCGCGGAGGGGCGAGCGGGGGCGCCGCCGGGACCAGCGCGACAGCTTAGCTGGAAAACAGCGGGAATAGCCACGGCGCGAGGAGGGCGGTCAACATGCCATTCAAGCCCATGCCCAGGCCGGCAAACGCGCCCATTTCGACGCTGACCTGAAACGCCCGTGCCGTGCCGATGCCGTGCGACGCCACGCCCAGCGCAAAACCGCGCACCGCCGGAGAATCGATGCGCAGCCAGTTAAACAGGAAGCGCGCCGATACGGCGCCCAGGATGCCGGTGAAGATCACCAGAATCGCCGTCAGTGCGGGCAGTCCGCCGAGCCGCTCCGAGACCGCCATTGCAATCGGCGTGGTCGCCGATTTCGGCACCACCGACGCGATTAGCTGTGCGGTGCCACCCATCAGTTGCATGATCAGCGCGGCTGAAGCGATGGCCGTCACCGACCCGGCCAGCAGGCTGCAAAACAGCGGTAACAGCGTGCGCTTCAGGCGCGGCATCTGGCGTGCCAGCGGGATGGCCAGCGCCACCGTGGCAGGCCCCAGCAGGAAGTGGACGAACTGCGCACCGGCGAAGTAGTCGCGGTACGACATGCCACTGACGGCCAGCACTATGCTGACCAGTGCAATGGCGATGGCTACCGGGTTGGCCAGCGGCGAATAGCGGCAGCGCGCATAGATGGCCTGGGCGATCGCATAGGCGCATAGCGTCAGGGTCAGTCCCAGCAGCGGGGAGGCGGCCAGATAGACCCAGATCTGGCTGATGTCGGCAAGCTTATGCATCGGGCGTTTGCTCCGGACTGGCGGCGCTGCGGGCCAGCATGGCGCGCATCACTAGCGCCGTGACGGCCAGCGTCAGCAGCGTGCTGCCCGCCAGCGACAGCAGCACGGCCAGCCAGTGGCCTTCCATACTCGACGCGGCCACGATAATCCCGACGCCGGCCGGCACGAACAGCAATGACAGGTGGCGCAGCAGTTCGGTACCGGTCGCCTCGATCACTTCCAGCAGGCGGGGCCAGAGCGTCAGTGCCAGCAGTAACAGCAGCATGCCAGCCACCGGGCCCGGCAAGGGCAAGCCCAGCGCGAACACCAGTCCCTCTCCCAGACATTGAAAAACCAGTAAGATGGCAAAGCTGATCAGCATGTCGACTCCGTAACGTGGGACAGCCCGACATTCTAACAGCGTAGTAAATATCGTCTTTTTTGCATAAAAAATGTAGTAAATTTTCATCAAAGTTGATTTTGTATTGATGTTGCAGCGCAGCGCAATTAGAATATTCTGATCAACTCGATAAAAAGCTTGAGAAATAGCTTGGGCATGAAAGTTTCTTACATTAAGGCGAGGCGCATGGACGGTTCTAATTTGCTGCAAGACAAAGACGAAATGCTGGGGCGGGACATCCGCCAGCTGGGACGACTGCTGGGCGAGGCGATCAGTGCGCAGCATGGCGCACCGGTACTGGACACCATTGAAGCGGTGCGCCAGCAGGCCCTGAGCCTGCGCCAGCGCCCGTCGCAAGAAAACCGCGACCGGTTGGCGGCGCAACTGCACGCGCTGCCACCCGGCTCGGCCACCCAGCTGATACGTGCGTTCAGCTATTTCTCGCTGCTGGCTAATATCGCGGAAGACCAGCATCACATTCGCCGCAGCCGCGCCCACCTGATCGCCGGCACCGCACCGCGCAACGGCAGTCTGGTGGAAGCGCTGCGCAGCATCATCGATGATGGCCATGGCGAGCGCCTGCATGAAGTGTTGACCGAGTCCTGTATCAATCCGGTGTTTACGGCGCACCCGACCGAAGTCCAGCGCAAGAGTATCCTGAACTGCCAGATGGCGATTGCCCGCCTGCTGGACGAGCGTGACCGCATCCAGATGACGCCGGAAGAAGAAGATGCCAACGAAGAAGCGCTGGCCCGCGGTATCGCCACGTTGTGGCAGACCCGCTTGCTGCGCACGTCGAAGCTGTCGGTGCTGGATGAAGTGGAAAACGGCCTGTCCTTCTTTGACCGTACCATCCTGTCGACGCTGCCGCGCCTGTATGGCAGCATGGAAGACATGCTGGGCCAGATGGACCCGGCCTGGCAGCAGCGCGAACTGCCGACCTTTATGCGCATCGGCAGCTGGATCGGCGGCGACCGCGACGGCAATCCCTTCGTCACGGCCGAGGTCTTGCAGGCCACGCTGCGGCGTCAGGCCGATGTCGCCGTGTCGCATTATCTGGCCGAACTGCACAAGCTGGCCTCCCAGCTGTCGCTGGCGCAGTCGCTCAGCGGCAGTTCGGATGCGCTGCGTGGTCTGGCGGACGCAATGGAAGATGGTTCGCCGCACCGCGTCGATGAACCCTATCGCCGCGCGTTGTACGGCATGCATGCAAAACTGAGTGCGACCCATCTGTACCTGACTACCGGCGCCGCCCCCCAAGCCCATTACCCGACGGCGGCAGCCTTGCTGGACGATCTGGACATCGTGCACCAGTCGCTGCTCAAGCACGGTGGCGTCGCGCTGACGCGGGGCCGGTTGCGCCAGCTGCGGCGCGCGGTGCAGGTGTTCGGCTTCAGCCTTGCACCCATCGATTTGCGGCAGAATTCGGATGTCCATGAACGGGTCGTCGCCGAGTTGCTGGCACGCGCACGGCCGGCCTGTCTGTATGCCGATCTGGACGAAGCCCAGCGCTGCACGCTGCTGCTGGAAGAGATTGCGTCGCCACGTCTGCTGATCAGCCCGTACCAGAGTTATTCTGAAGAGACCAGCGGTGAGCTGGCGATTTTTGCCCAGCTGAAGGCGGCGCATCAGACCTATGGCCAGCAGTCGATCTGCAATTACATCATCTCGAAAGCGGCCAGCCTGTCGGACTTGCTGGAAGTGGCGGTGCTGCTGAAAGAGTTCGGCCTGCTGCGCCTTGACGCCGGTACGCTGGCCGTCAACATCATCCCGCTGTTCGAAACCATCGATGACCTGCGTGCCGGACCGGCGATCATGGAACTGGCGTTCGCGGTGCCGGAATACAAGCGGCTGCTGCAATCGCGCGGCATGCTGCAGGAAGTCATGCTGGGCTATTCGGACAGTAACAAGGACGGTGGTTTCCTGACCTCGGGTTGGGAACTGTACAAGGTCGAAGTCGAACTGGTGCAAGTGTTTGCACGCCATGGCGTCAAGCTGCAACTGTTCCACGGCCGTGGTGGTTCGGTCGGGCGCGGCGGCGGCCCCAGCTATGAAGCCATCATGGCCCAGCCGACCGGCGCGGTGCAGGGCCGCATCCGCGTTACCGAGCAGGGCGAAGTGATCACGGCCAAGTATGCAAACGCCGAAGTGGGGCGGCGCAACCTGGAAGTCATGATTGCGGCGACGCTGAAGTCGACGCTGCTGGGCGGCCAGCAGTTCCAGCCGGTGGCAGCGCAACTGGCGGCGATGGAAGCGTTGTCGGCGGCGGCGATGCAAGCGTATCGTTCGCTGGTGTATGAGACCGAGGGCTTTGAGACCTATTTCTGGCAATCGACAGTGATCTCCGAGATTGCCGCCTTGAACGTCGGCAGCCGTCCAGCGTCGCGCAAGCGCTCGACCGCGATTGAAGACTTGCGGGCGATTCCGTGGGTGCTGAGCTGGTCGCAGTGCCGTCTGATGCTGCCGGGCTGGTATGGCTTCGGTTCGGCGGTGGATGCTTTCCTGGCCGAACATGGCGAGCAGGGCATGGAATTGCTGCGCCAGATGTATCAGCAATGGCCATTCTTCCACTCGATGCTGTCGAATATGGACATGGTACTGGCCAAAAGCGATATCGCGATTGCCGCCACCTATTCGACGCTGGTGTCCGACGTCTTGAGAACCTTGTAATGCGTGACTGCTTTTTTTCCGTTCTTCGCTTCGGCCATCATTTTCAAACGATTTGTTGGATGTCTTCCGATAGTTCCGGTAATTGTCCCAGTTAACTGTCGAGGCTGACCAATGATAATGGCTTCATACTTTCTTTCAATGTCGTGAATGGCAAAGAGTGCGGCCAAACCTTCGTGTGTGGCCT
>JBGSBQ010000417.1:0-4116 GCA_041730475.1 Sphingomonadaceae bacterium | reverse complement strand
GAGGCGCTGGTCCGCTGGGAGCATCCGACGCGAGGCCTAGTATTTCCCAACAGTTTCATTCCTATCGCCGAAAGCACCGATAAGATTTACAAGGTCGATATACAGGTTCTGAAACAGGTCTGCCGCGACATGCGTAGCTGGCTCGACGAAGGCCTGCCTGTGGTCCCAGTGTCGCTAAATTTCTCGCGCCGTTCGCTGCTTCATCCAAACGTGGTGGCCGACCTGAAACGGCTGCTTGAACAATACGGTATCCCCGGCAGTATGCTAGAGATTGAAGTGACCGAGAGCCAACTCTTGGAAAGCCTGGAACTGGTGTCACCGCGCGTGAACGAGTTCCGTGCGCTGGGCGTACGCATCGCGGTCGACGACTTCGGCACCGGTTATTCAAATCTGGACGCGATCAGCAGCTTCCCATTCGATCGGCTTAAAGTGGACCGACAGTTCGTCAACGGCATTGCCGCCAGCGAGAGAATCGCCGGGCTTTTTCACTTAATTCAAGGCATCGCTACCTTGTTCGACGCCGAACTGCTATGCGAAGGGCTGGAAGTGGAAGGTGATTTAGCCTGGCTGGCCAAACGCGGCGCAAACTGCGTTCAAGGCTGGTACTTTAGCCCAGCATGCACACCCGGGGCAATCGTCAATATCTTGACCAAGGTGCGCGACCGGGGCCAAGATGTTTCGCCACTGAATGTAGAGCAATTGCGCGACTTACTGCGCGCTTGATACGCCGGTATGCAGCCCGTAGTCGAATGGGATGGCAGAGAGCTTTGTGAACACATTTGAATGGGACTACGTGAGCAAGATGGAGCGCAGCAACGCCGAAGTCGTTCTCGCTCAATTGCCAGACGCGCTTGCGCATTTCAATGAGGTTCATCCACCCGCGTCGTTAAATTTGACATCGCCTCGCATGGTTAGGAGGGAGCTGGCGCACCGGGCTAAGGAAAGCGGCGTTAATTAAGCGACTGACTGTGTCCGGTAATACGGGGGCAAGATCAAGCTTATTCACTTGAATATTATCAAAGACTCACTTCAGCATGAAACCGCCCCCAGGCAATCAAAACCGCTAATTCAGACTCGTCATTTGACCCATCAATAATCAGTCCGTGCTGGCGCGCCTAACATTCTCAACACGATTCCAAAACGCGTCTTCATTTTTCCGAAGCAGTCCATTTGTCTGCATTGTCCGTAACTCATGCGTGAGCATTGGAATAATATAAACATGAGACTTGTGAATATAGTGATACATGGGCCAAGTCTGCAATGGCGGCTCTAAGGAGCGTAGTCCTTTGACGTTTAATCGCTGAACATCAAGCCATGCTTGCCTTGGTAAAACGGCCACATCGCAGCGCCCAACCTTGAGCATTGCAAAAATTTGCTCATAACCGTTCGCCATATATATATTTTTCATTCCTGCGGTTGCTAATTCAATTGCTTTTATCCCACGTCGAATACAAACATTATATGGTGCAAGATCCGACCAGACAAGAATGGATAAATTCTTTCTTACTGAGAAGACGACCGCGTCAAAATTAATCAACGGAACAGGAACTCGAATCATATTGGAGTAGTATTTCTCCAACCCTTCGACATGCGCCACATCACCAAATAACTCACCTGAATTTAACATCGCCAAAGCCCGCTCTCCCGGCAATTTTCTACTCACCGCAAGAATGCCAATACGCCGATATGCCTCTTCGACAACTGGCGAAATTTGGTCGATAAGAGGTTCATTCTCGACCGCAGCGAGATACACGGAATCGGGCGACGCCACCGTCTCAGACTGCAATGTCACGAGCATGGCGGCAGTTACGATAAGTATCACCTTACGCCGAATAGATATTGAGGGAATCATGTCCAACCCGCGAGAAAATCACTTGATTCTATTGTTGTCGATGTGCCAGATGAGAGTAGGCTGTTGGTCGCTTGCTGCCATCTTTTCAGGATTAAATTTTTTACTGTTCTGACTATGATCAGTGCAATCCCTCATATGGAAAGGCAGGCGGGCTAGATTGTACTTCTGGTCCACTCACTATACAGGATGCCACCTCCGGCTTCAGTCAGGGGCAAGCTTACCCGAGCGGCAGATGATGCGGCCGGACCAGCATATGCCAGTCCTGGTGCTCGTCCAGAATCAGGCCGACCGCCGCCAGCACTGCCTGGCGCAGGGCGTCGACGTCCGCCAAGGGATCGGGCGCCTGCAGCGCCTGCCGGATCGGCGTCATCGCCTGCCCCAGTTCAATCGCCAGACGGCGTGCGGTCGCTTCGCGGCGGTAGGCTTCTGATTGCGCCAACGCGCCGTGCAGCGACGCACCCAAAGCCGGAAAAAAGGTGGTGACCAGCGTCAATACCTTCGAATGCACCAGTAGATGGCTGGCCGCGCCGATAGCGGTCAAACCGAACAGCCAGGTGTTTAAGGTGTGTCCCCGGTGCTGCAAGGCGTGCTGGCGCTGGGTGTCACATTCCTCACCATTGCCCGGGAAAAGATGCCGGAATGCCTGCAATCTTGCGATGTCATGCGATAGAAATTTAATTCTAGAAAATTAGTTCTAGAACTGATATTCTAGATCCCATGAACATGCCAACATCAACTCCGCACCCAACGCCGGCTGAGCTAGACCTGCTGCGTATCCTGTGGCAGCTCGGCCCCGCCGACGCCAAGCAGGTGTATGAAGCGTTGCGCCTTGAGCGCGCCGATGCCAGCTATGCCACCGTCCTGCGCCAACTTCAACTGATGCACGGCAAGGGGATGTTGACCCGTGACGAAAGTCAGCGGCCGCAGCGCTACGCACCTGAGCTAGCGCAGGAAAAACTCCAGACCAGCCTGCTCAAAGATCTGATTTCGAAAGTGTTCTCCGGTTCGGGTAAGGCATTGGTTCTGACTGCGCTAAAAGAACACGTCAGCGCCGACGAGCGCACGGAGATCGAAAAGATACTGCGTCGTAAAGACAACGCACAACCATGAGCCCGATCACGATTGAGTTGCTCGTGCCCGCACTTGGCTGGGCGCTAGTGCACTTCGTATGGCAGGGTCTGATCGTCGGCGCTGCCGCCGCCTTCCTGCTGATCTTATTGGGCGGCGCCAGCCCACGCTGGCGGTATGCCGTCTGCGCCATGGCCCTGTTCATGTGCCTGTGTATCCCACTGACCTATCTGACGTGGTCGCTGGCACAACTGGGGACGCCACCAACACCATTGCCCAACGCGGACATCCCGGCCTGGCGGCACGCGCTACAGGCGCGAATGCCAGCGCTGGTCGTGGCCTGGTCGCTTGGTGTCGGCCTGATGACGCTGCGCCTGAGCTTGGGACTCGTCTGGGTCAGCCGGATACGTCGTCGCGCCATTCTCGCGCCCGCCATCTGGCAAGATCGCCTCGACGCCCTAGCACGGCGGATGGGTCTGCACCGCCGCGTACAGCTCAAATTGCATGCTTCGTTGTCCGGACCCATCACGCTGGGTTTCTGGCGGCCCATCGTACTGTTACCGGCAGCTTTGCTCAGCGGTATGCCGGTGGCCGTGCTGGAGGCCTTGCTCGCCCATGAGCTGGCACATGTCCAGCGCTGGGACTATCTGGTCAATTTACTGCAAAGCCTGGTTGAAGGACTGCTGTTTTTCCATCCGGTAATCTGGTGGCTGTCGCAACGTATGCGGGTGGAACGCGAACAGGTTGCCGATGAACTGGGCGCGCGCGCACTGGACGAGCCTCGCCACATGGCATTGGCGCTGCACGCGCTGTCGTTGCAAGCGCCCCCCTCCGGCCAACCGGGACTGATATTGTCGGCGCGCGGCGGTCTTTTGTTGAGGCGCATTGAAAGACTGCTGGCGCCGCCGCCCGACACAGCGAGCTGGAAGCTCGCCTTGCCAGCATTGCTGGTCGCCTGCGTCAGTTTGCCATTGCAGACGCCCAGCCCGGAAGCGCAGCGCGATGTCAGCGCCGCCGGCCTGCTGCAATTGCCCCTGAACGCGCGGCATGTACTGGTGCTCGACAACGCTGCGGGAACAGTCTTGATGGCCAAGGACGCCAATACTGTGGTGCCTATCGCCTCCCTGACCAAACTGATGACCGCCATGGTGGTACTCGACGCCAGACTTGATCCGGACGAAAAACTGCGCACCACC
>JBGSBQ010000416.1:0-4118 GCA_041730475.1 Sphingomonadaceae bacterium | reverse complement strand
TGAATGCGGACCTTCCATCTTCTCTGCCGGCCTACCGGGAGAGGCGCTCGCCGATCATGCGTCCCACGCCCCATCCGGGGATCAGGGAGTTGACGATGATGGGTACGGCATTATCCTTTACCACCTGGGCTCCGGCGTGCGCTGTCTGATAGCCTTCGTTAACGGTGCTGACTACGCTATTGGCGGTCCGGCCGATCTGCTGCTCGACGGCGTTGGTCGCGAAGTCGGTCATAGCCTGAACGTTCTCGCCGGTGCTCGTCAAAGCAGGTCCAGCGATCCCCGTCACGTGGTCGGCTCCGGTGGCGACGTGTCCAAGAAGGCGATTGGAAGTGCTTGCGACGTCCAGCATCGCGTTTGCGATGGGGTTTTTGGTGTCGATGGAGGACGCGGTGTCGAGGACGGACTGGTTCGCGGCCAAGCTCTGCCGAGCGGCGCTGGTATGTCCGTGGGCCCAGGTGGTCGCTTGACCCGCGGCCTTATAGGTCGACGCCGAGGCCTGCAAGGGTGAGGTGGCCAGCAGAGCCGCGTCACGGTCCTTGATGGTGGCCTGCGCGTTCAGGTCGAACCCGGCAAGCAATTTTCCGCCGAGTTGCGCGTCCAAGCTGGTCTGACCCGGAGTTCGCTCCATCCCGACCCCGAGGTTTCCACCCGCCGAGGCTCCTACATCGGCATTGCCGAACAGGGAGAACGAGCTCCCGTTAGCGGTTTTCCCCGAAAAGGTCTCTTCGGCTCCTACTGTCGCTCCCGCCTTGGCTTTCAGGTTGAAGCCCATGGCAAGCGTGTCGGGGGTACTGACGAAGCGGCTATTGGCTTCAGCTTCGGCCGAAGCTTTGGCGACCAGAGCTGAGTTCGAGGTGAGCGAACCCATGCTGCCCTCTAGAGACGTCTGGTTGGAAACGCTCGCGCTGACCGTGGCATCCGCACTGGCGTTCTGACGAAAGGCAATGCCCTGCGAGTCAGCCTGCAGACTGCGATCGGCCGCCGCTCTTGCCCTGGCATCGAAGCCCACCGTAGCATCCTGGCTTAGAGTCGCCCCGAACAGCTGGGTCGAGGTTCCGACGGTGGCGCTCGCATGAGCCTCCACCCCCAGGGCAGCTCTGGACTCGCTGCTGATCGACAGGTTGCTCAAGTCCACCTGGTTGCTCGAGGAGAAGCTCGCCTCTCCGGAGGCGCCAGCCGTTCCGCCGCGTCTGGCCGTCAGAGTGAGCGGACCGAGCTGCGCGATGCCGCCGCCGTTCGCGCTGCCGAGCAGATCAAAGTGGTAGTCCTGGCCGGCTTCCAGATGGACCTTGATCCAGTCGCTGTCGCTGGTGGTATTTAACGTGCCTTGCAGCTTGCCGTTGGGCAGCAGCACGGCCGTGGTGCTGCTGTTAGCTGGAAAATCATCGACGCCCAGCGAACTGGCCTGCAAATAATAGGGGCCGATGTTGCTGCTGGTGGTAACACCGATCCCCACGGTGACGTACACCGGACCGTTACTCGGCGCGGTGAAGCTGAAATTGGTGTCGCCACTCAGCTTGCTCGACAGTGCGATGGGCTGGCCACTGGCATCGCTGAGTTGTGGGCGTGGGCCTTGCCAGTAGCCATGATCCGACGCGCGATCCAGCCGCAGGTTGTAGGTGGTGCCGGCCGTGACCATCAACTGGAACAGGTCCTTGTCGTTGGGCAGTTCCAGACTGCCGGTGATGCCGCTATCCAGACTCAGCAAGGTGGCATGTGCGCGGTCGTCCGCATAGTCATCCTGTAGTCCGATCTGCGCACTCAGCTGGTAGGTGCCGGTCGCGCCCGGATAGACCACCTCCACGTAATAGCTGCCACTGACCGCCGGGGCAAACGCCAGCGGTTGTTGCGCTGCCGTGCCGATCTCGTGCACGCTTGCATACTCCATGCCCTGTGCATCGACCAGCCTTAGCGTTGCGCGCTGGGGCAGGGTGCCGCCGTTGTCCGCCACGCCCTCCAATTGAAACCAATAGGTGCTGCCGGCCGTCAGATTGACGGCAAACCAGTCGCGGTCGGCACCATTTTCCAGGTTGCCGCTGGCTTTGGTGCCGATCGGCAGGACACCGGCATGCGCGGCATTGGCCCCGACATCATCGGCCGCCAAGCCCGACAACAAGGTGTAGCCTGCGGCAGTGTTGGCGAGCCCGCTCGCACTGGCGCTGATCAGGACCTTGCCGCTGGCGCTGGGCGTAAACTCCAGCTGGCCGGGCACCGCGCTAAAGCTGCCCGGCAGCGGCTGGCCGTCGGCATCGCTGAACTGCAACTGCCGGGTCGCGATGCCGGGCACGCGCCCATCGTCGGGTTCCAATACGAAGCGGTAGGTGGTCCCAGCCTGTAGCTGGGTCTGGAACATGTCGACGTCGCGGCTGGACTGTAACGCACCGTGCACGGTGGTGCCGATGGACAGCGCGGCCGCGGTTGCCGCCGTATCACCGTAGTCATCGGCGCTGGGGCCGGTGGCGCTCAAGCTGTATGGGGCATGCGTGATCAGGCCACCGGTATAACCACGGCCAGAGACGAGGATGTGGTACGTGGTGGCGGTGGTCGACGTCAGGCTGGCGTGCAGGGCGCCGCTGGCCGTTGTGTAGGTGGCGAGCTGGACGTACTGGCCATTGCTGTCGTAGCAGGCGAAGCTCAGGAACGGCTGGTCTTGCGGGTCGCCCGCCAGCTCGATCGCATAGGTGACGCCGGCTGCCGCGGCGAATAGAAAGCGGTCCTGGTCGCCCTGATAGGTCAGTGCGCCACTGCTGCTGCCGTTCAGCGTCAGCTGGCCCGGACTGCTGCCATTGCTGGAATAGTCATCCTGCAGTAGCTTCTCCGTCACGGCATAAGCGCCTGTCTGCAGGCCTTCGGCCGACAGAAAGTAGTCGCCACTGGTCAATGGTTCAAACGCGTAAATGCTGTCTGGCAGCGCCTTGCCGGCGCTGTCGTACAGCCGGAACTGGCTGGGGGCAACGCTGTCGGGTTGCGCCATGCTGTAGCTGAAGTTGTAGTGCTGTCCGAGCTCGGCATGGAATTTGAACCAGTCATGGTCGCCGGCAAATTCAAACACTGCATGACTGGCCGCGCCGGGTGTCAGCGTGCCGGTGGTTGCTATATCGGAGCGGAAATCATCCGGCGGCTGTATGCTTGCGCCCAGCACATAGCTGCCGGTGGCAGCTGTGTCGGACCTGGCCATCAGGTAGTAGTCGCCATTGGCTGCGGGTGTGAACTGCAACACCGGTAATAGGGTATCGGCGCTCAGCTGAAAGGTTTCGGGCATGGACAACAGGTCCAGCAGCGTACCATCGTCACTTTTGAGCAGCAGCGCCATGGGGCTGTAGCGGACGCCCAAATAGGGCATATTGAGCTGGCTGAGCCCCAGCAGATAGGTGGTGCCGGCGGACAGGCTGACCTTGAACAGATCGACGTCATAGCCAACTTCGAAACTCCCTTGCAGCGCAACGCCGACCGTCAAAAGACCGGCGGTCGCCGGTGTACCGCCAAAGTCATCGCTCATTGTTGTACCGTCAGGGGAAAGGGATTGTGCTATTTTAACAATAATAAAATGTTAAAACTTCACCAATTGTCACCCGCTCCCCGCTATCCGCTGCGGGACTGCCGCACTGGTCAGCGCTGCTTCAGCTGCCCGATCACGCTGGCCACCTTGGTGGTAATCATGTCGACCGCCGGGCCGTTGGCGCCGTGCGGGATGATCACGTCGGCGTGGCGTTTGGTCGGTTCGATGAATTGCTTGTGCATCGGCCGCACGGTCTCCAGATACTGGCCGACCACGCTTTCCACCGAGCGCCCGCGTTCGGTAATGTCGCGCTGCATGCGCCGGATGAAGCGGATGTCCGAAGCGGTGTCGACGAACAGTTTCAGCGACATCATGTCGCGCAGGTCGGCGTCATACAACGCAAACAGGCCTTCGATGACGATCACCGGGGCCGGTTTGACGGCGATGGTACGGTCGGAGCGGTTGTCGATCGTGAAGTCGTATTCCGGCATCGCGATCGTCTCGCCATTGCGCAGTGCCTGCACATGTTGCACCAGCAGCGGCCAGTCGAAGGCTTGCGGGTGGTCATAATTCTGCTGACGCCGCACTTCAGGGGTGAGATGGGTCTGGTCGCAGTAAT
>JBGSBQ010000415.1:0-4139 GCA_041730475.1 Sphingomonadaceae bacterium | reverse complement strand
GTGAAGTGTGGCTTTTTAGTCACTAAGCGACTTATGCCACGCTGATGACCATCGATGCCCCCGTCATCGCCGGTAAAAAACTGGCCATCGTGCCTATCTTGCGTGCTGGTATCGGCATGAGCGACGGTCTGCTGAACCTGGTGCCATCGGCCCGCGTCGGCCATATCGGTGTGTTCCGTGACCCGGACACCCATCTGCCGGTGGAATATCTGGTGCGGCTGCCGGATCTGGCCGAGCGGACCTTTATCCTGTGTGATCCGATGGTCGCCACCGGTAACTCGGCCGTGCACGCGGTCGATGTGCTGAAAAAGCGCGGTGTGACGGATGAACAGATCATTTTCCTGGCCCTAGTTGCTGCACCGGAAGGCATCACCGTGTTCCAGAATGCGCATCCCGGCGTGAAGATCTACTGTGCGTCGCTCGATTCGCACCTGAACGACCACGCTTACATCGTACCGGGCCTGGGCGACGCTGGCGACCGCATCTTCGGCACCAAGTAACAGGCGCGGCCATGGCCACGCTGGTGGATCAGGAATACCGGGCCCGGCTGGCAGCGCTGGGCGCCAAGTTCGCCGCGACGGTGCCGGGTACCCTCGACAAGATCCGGCGTGCGCTGGCGGACTGCGAAGCCGGCGCCAGCCCCGACGCGGTCCAGCTCGACGTGCTGCATGCGCTGCTGCACGGGGTGGCAGGATCGGCGGGCACTTTCGGGTATGGCGAGTTCGGCCGCCAGTGCCGGCGCCTGGAGCAGCGCCTGCGTGTTGTAATTGCGGCACAGCTGCTGCCAGTGCCGGAATGGCGGCAAATCGCCCAGGAAGTCCGGCAGTTATTGGCCTGGGCCGACATCGACCCGCTGGCGCCGTGGCCTCACGCGGACTGAATGTGGTGTGCAGTGCGCTTGATCTGGCGCAAACCGTGTACGATATGAGTGTCTATAGTGACACTAATGTCCAGTAAATCGGGGCAGATAACGGGCTTGAACGCAGGACAAAAGTGGCGGTTTCTGGTATCAAAACGCTGGCCTGCATTTATTTTCGCGAAAATGTGTTTTTCCTGATTTTATGGGTATAATGCGGCATCGTTTAGATTCAAGAGTAGTGCAGTTTGGCTGTCATTTCTTGCTTGCTTCAAACGATATCACGGGCGCAAGCCCACTTAACTGAAATAGGAATTGTAATGGCAACTGGTATCGTAAAATGGTTCAATGATTCGAAGGGTTTCGGCTTTATCACCCCTGACGAAGGCGGCGAAGATCTGTTCGCTCACTTCTCGGCGATTCAGTCGGCAGGCTTCAAGTCGCTGCAAGAGAACCAACGTGTTTCTTTTGAAGTGACTGCTGGTCCTAAGGGCAAGCAAGCTTCGAACATTCAGCCTCTGTAATACGCTGGATCAAACGAAATAAAGAAATCCTCGGTATCCGAGGATTTTTTTTCGCCTGTTGCTTTTGCAACAGGCCGGCATTATTTTTTCCAGCCTTTGCGCCAGTAGTCCGGTTGCGCATAGGTATGGCGCAGGAAATCGACAAACGTGCGGATCCGCAGCGGCAGGTGACGACGCTGGGCGAACACGGCGTAAATGTCATTGCCGGGCGCCGCATACTGGTCCAGCACCGTCTGTAACTGGCCAGATTCGATCTCGCTGCCCACTTCCCACATCGAACGCCATGCCAGCCCCTTGCCGGCCAGCGCCCATTCGTGCAGCACCTGACCGTCGTTGCAGCCCATATTCCCGCTGACCTTGATGGTGACGTTCTTGCCGTTGTCACGGAAGGTCCAGCCGCGCTGACTACCTTCGCTGCTGATGGCCAGGCAATTGTGGCGCGCCAGATCGGCCAGCGTCTTGGGCTCGCCGTAGCGCTTCAGATAGCCGGGCGTGGCCACCAGCACCCGCTCATTGTCGGCCAGTTTGACGCTGACCAGGTTGGAATCGGACAGGCTGGCAATCCGGATCGCGACATCGACGCCTTCGCCGATCAGATCGACGACGCGGTCGTTCAGGTTCAGTGTGGCTTCGACATCGCGGTGCTCGGACAGGTAGGACGGCAGCAGCGGGGCCACGTGCTGGCGGCCAAAACCGGCGGGGGCTGAGATCATCAGATGACCGCTGGCGCGCGCGCTGCGCTCGGCGACGGCGGATTCAGCTTCTTCCAGTTCGGCCAGAATGCGCTGGCAATCCTCGAGAAAGGCAGCGCCTTCGTTGGTCAGCGCCAGTTTGCGGGTGGTGCGTTGCAATAATTTAACACCGAGGCGTGCCTCTAAAGCATCAAGGCGGCGTCCTATCATGGCCGGGGCAATGCCCTCAGCACGGGCGGCAGCTGATAAACTGCCCTTGGAAACGACTTCTACGAAGGTGGATATTTGTCTGAATTGTCCCATTTGCACTTTTCTTGAATCATCTGTGACAAAAAGACATAGATGATGTGATATTTAGTCTCGTTTGTATAACTTAATATGAATATACTACATATCAGCGTGACACTTATACTTTGACTTGCAGTTCATTACACGGAGAGACCCTCATGACGCAGAGCACCATCAGCTTGCCAGCAGGTATGCAAATCTCGGGCGAGATCAAGCCCGGCTACGAACAGATCTTGACGCCCGACGCGCTGGCCCTGGTGGTCAAGCTGTCGCGCGAATTTGAAGCGCGCCGCCAGCAGTTGCTGGCGACCCGCGTTGCGCGTGCCCAGCGCCTCGATGCAGGCGAGCGTCCGGACTTCCTGGCGGAAACTGCGCACATTCGTGACGGCGACTGGACCATTGCTCCGATTCCGGAAGCGCTGAAGTGCCGCCGCGTGGAAATCACCGGCCCGGTGGAACGCAAAATGGTCATCAACGCCTTCAATTCGGGCGCCGACAGCTACATGACCGACTTCGAAGATTCGAATACGCCGAACTGGGATAACCAGATCACCGGTCAGATCAATATGTTCGACGCCGTGCGTCGCACGATTTCGCTGGAACAGAACGGCAAGTCGTACAAGCTGAACGACAAGATCGCCACGCTGGTGGTGCGTCCACGCGGCTGGCATCTGGATGAAAAGCATGTGACCGTTGATGGCAAGCGCATCTCCGGCGGCATCTTCGATTTCGCCCTGTTCATGTACCACAAAGCGAAAGAGCAACTGGCGCGCGGCGCCGGGCCGTACTTCTACCTGCCGAAGATGGAATCGCATCTGGAAGCGCGTCTGTGGAATGACATCTTCGTCATGACCCAGAACGAATTGGGCCTGCCACAAGGCACCATCAAAGCCACCGTGCTGATCGAGACCATTCTGGCCGCCTTCGAGATGGACGAAATCCTGTACGAACTGCGTGAGCACAGCTCGGGTCTGAACGCCGGCCGTTGGGATTACATCTTCAGCTGCATCAAGAAATTCAAGCTGGACAAGGAATTCTGCCTGGCCGACCGCGCCAAGGTGACGATGACGGCACCGTTCATGCGCGCTTACGCCTTGCTGTTGCTGAAGACCTGCCACAAGCGCAATGCGCCGGCCATCGGCGGCATGGCGGCACTGATTCCGATCAAGAACGATCCGGAGAAAAACGACGTGGCAATGGGCGGCGTGCGCAACGACAAGGCGCGCGATGCGACCGATGGCTACGACGGCGGCTGGGTGGCACACCCGGGGCTGGTCGAGCTGGCGATGACCGAGTTTAAGAAAGTGTTGGGCGACAAGCCGAACCAGATCGACAAACAGCGTCCGGACATCGACGTGACGGCCGCGCAACTGCTGGACTTCAAGCCAGAAGCGCCGATCACCGAAGCCGGCCTGCGTTACAACATCAACGTCGGCATCCATTATCTGGGCAGCTGGCTGGCGGGCAACGGTTGCGTGCCTATCCATAACCTGATGGAAGATGCGGCCACGGCAGAAATCAGCCGTTCGCAAGTATGGCAGTGGATTCGTTCCGACAAGGGCGTGCTGGAAGATGGCCGCAAGGTGACGGCCGATATGGTGCGCGCGATGATTCCGGAAGAGCTGGCCAAGGTGCAGCGTGATGCGCCGGGCGGCGATGGTCCGACCTACGTCCGCGCTGGCAAGATCTTTGAAGAAATGTCGACCTCGGAGTCGTTCGCCGAGTTCTTGACGCTGCCGCTGTACGAAGAAATCTAAGTCGTTAGCAAGAGCTGGGCCC
>JBGSBQ010000414.1:0-4148 GCA_041730475.1 Sphingomonadaceae bacterium | reverse complement strand
ACCGGTTCGGCATCGGGCGGCATGGGTATCGCGCTGGCCGCCATGGCTGAAACCTTCATCGCCAATGCCAACGCCGCGGGGATTCCGCTTGAAGTCTTCCACCGCGTCGCCTCAATGGCTTCCGGCGGCATGGATACTCTGCCGCACAACGGCGCGGTGATCACGCTGCTGGCAGTCACCGGCCTGACTCATCGCCAATCGTACAAGGACATCTTCGCCATCACCTGCATCAAGACGATGGCCGTGTTTGTCGTGATCGCGGTTTATTACGCGACCGGCATCGTGTAAAAAGACTAACTAAAAATATAACGGAGACAAAAATGGCCCTTTCCCGTCACCCTATTGCGGCATCGCTTAGTGCCTCAGATACCGGCAAAGTCGTTTCCGCACGCGATGCAGTGCGCCTGATCAGCGATGGCGACACTGTCGCCACCGGTGGTTTCGTCGGCATCGGTTTTGCCGAAAATATTGCGATTGCCCTTGAAAAGCGCTTTCTCGAAGGCGAGGAGGCTGATATCCATGGCCTCGGCAGCCCGCGCAATCTGACGCTGGTGTATGCCGCCGGTCAGGGTGACGGCAAGGACCGCGGCCTCAATCACCTCGGTCATGATGGTTTGGTGGCCAAGGTGATCGGCGGCCATTGGGGCCTGGTGCCCAAACTGCAGCAACTCGCGGTCGCCAATCGCATTGAGGCCTACAACCTGCCGCAAGGGGTGATCACCCATCTTTTCCGCGATATTGCAGCGGGCAAGCCAGGGACGATTACCCGGGTTGGCCTCGGCACTTTTGTCGATCCGCGTTTTGGCGGTGGCAAACTGAACGAAATGACGACCAAGGACGTCGTCCGCGTCATGGAGATCGACGGTGAGGAGTACCTGTTCTACAAAGCCTTCCCGATCAACATCGGCATCATTCGCGGGACGACGGCTGACCCGGACGGCAACGTCACGATGGAGCGCGAGGCGCTGACCCTGGAGGCGCAGGCGATTGCGATGGCAGCCAGAAATTCGGGCGGGATCGTCATCGTGCAGGTCGAGCGCATTGCTGCGCGCGGCACACTCAACCCGCGCCAGGTGAAAATCCCCGGCATTCTGGTCGACTGCGTGGTGGTCGCCGAGAAGCCGGAATATCACATGCAGACTTTCGTCGAACAATACAGCCCGGCCTTCGCCGGTGAAATCAAGGTGCCGATGTCGGCCATTGCGGCGATGGAGATGAGTGAACGCAAGATCATTGCGCGCCGTGCGGCACTCGAGTTGAAGGCCAATGCGGTGGTCAATCTCGGCATTGGCATGCCGGAAGGCGTCGCCAATGTGGCGACCGAAGAAAACGTCATCGACCTGCTGACGCTGACCGCCGAACCCGGCGTGATTGGCGGCGTACCCGCCGGCGGCCTGAGTTTTGGCGCGGCGACCAATGCCCAGGCAATCATTGATCAACCCAGCCAGTTCGACTTTTATCAGGGCGGCGGCCTCGACATTACCTTCCTCGGTCTGGCCCAGGCCGACCGTCAGGGCAACCTGAATGTCTCCAAGTTTGGCCCGCGTCTCGCCGGTGCCGGTGGCTTCATCGATATTTCGCAGAATGCCAAAAAAGTCGTCTTTGTCGGCACGTTCACCGCCGGCAATCTGGATGTTGCGGTCAACGACGGAAAACTGCTGATTTTAGAGGACGGCAAGGCGAAGAAATTTGTCGAAGAAGTCGAACACCGTACCTTCAGCGGTTCGCAAGCCGCCAAGTGGGGCAAGACCGTGCTCTACATCACCGAGCGCTGCGTCTTCAAGCTAACCCAGGAAGGTCTGGAGTTGATTGAAATTGCACCGGGCATCGATTTGCAGAAGGACATCCTCGACAAGATGGATTTCGTGCCCATCATGCATGGCGACCCGGCACTGATGGACGCGCGCATTTTCAGCGATGAGCCAATGAATATCCGGGCCGCCATGCTCGAAATGCCGATGGAAGAGCGCCTCTCGTACGACCCGGCGCAGAATCTTTTCTTCGTCAATTTCGCCGGCATGAATGTGCGCAGCGAAGGCGATATCGCGCGCATCCTCGATGCGGTTGAGCGTGCCCTGGCGCCGATCGGCCACAAGGTAAACGCCATCGTCAATTACGACCGCTTTTCCATCCAGCCCGAGTTGGTCGATGACTACATCGGCGTTGTCAAAGGCATCATGGAGCGCCACTACCATGACGTGACGCGCTATACCTCAAGCACTTTCCTGCGCATGAAGTTGGGCGAGGCGCTGGAGAAGCGCCAGCTGGCACCTCACCTTTACGAAAGTTCGGATGAAGCAGCGGCCAATCTGAGCAAGTCTTGATTCAATACGCTGCCATCCGCTGGTTGGCGAAAGCCAGGCGGGTGGACAGCACTTCGAGAAAGCTCTGATAAAAGTGCATGCGACAGGCCACCGAGGCCTGCTCCAGAGCTTCGCCGCGCACCGTGATGATATCGGCGCGGGTCAACGCAGTGACGTCAGCGCCGCGCGTCTGAGCATGACGTTGATTGATCACCGCCATTTCGCCAAAACAGTCGCCGTTGGTCAGCAGGTTCAGCACCTTGCCACCCTTGCTGACATTAAGCTCACCATCGGCCAGAAAGCAGAAAAAGTCACCTGGTTCACCATCGCGCATGATTTTGGTGCCAGGAATGACCCGCTCCCAGGTTGAAAAACGCAAGACTTCCCAGATTTCCACATCATTGAAATCGGCAAAAAACGGCATGCTGCGCAGGGTGGCGAACTTTTCAGTTTCCGCAAAATCCGGCTGCGCTATTTTCAGCTGGCGTGTGCGCACTGCCTGGGCCAGATCCTGGGCAAACTCTTCCCAGTTGGGGTAGCGGTCCTCAAGGCACTTGGCCATGGCCCGCGCCACTATCTCGTCCAGAATGGGCGGCAAACCGGGGCGCAAGGTGGATGGTTTGGGTGCTTCGTTATGGACGATCTGGTAAACCATGTTCCAGTTGTTATTGGCCTGGAAAGGCAACTCGCCGGTCAATAACTGGAAGAGCACGACGCCCAACGAATAGATGTCGGTGCGGTGATCAAGATCATCCTCATGCACCTGCTGTGGCGACATATAGGCCGGGGAGCCGATGGCGGCCACCTGGGTACGATCACTACGCGTGCTGGTAATCGCCGTGCCGAAGTCGGAAATCTTGATATCGGAGCGGCCAGCCAGAAGAATGTTGGCCGGCTTGATGTCGCGGTGAGTAATCCCCAGGCGGTGCGCGAAATCGAGCGCGCGCGTGCATTTGAAGACCAGTTCGACGACATGATCGATAGGCAGCAAACGGCCGGGCTGGGCGTGTGGCTCCAGCGTGCCGCCGGCCACATACTCCATGACGATGTAGCACTGCTTTTCGGTCACTACCGCGTCAAAAATCTGGACGATGTGCGGGTGGTTGAGTTTGCCTACCAGCGAAGCTTCGTTCAGAAAAAGGTGGGTGTAGAGTTTGCCCTTTTCCGGGTCCTGCAGCACCTCGGGTGTGGCGACCTTGATCGCCACATCGCGCTGGGCAAACGGATCGCGACCAAGGAAGACCGTGCTGCTGGCGCCCTCGCCGATGCGCTTGATCAGCTCATACTTGCCGAGTTTCTGGGCCATCGGCGCGGTGACGTATTACAGGCGCTGGCGGGCGCGGGCGATGGCCGCCTTGACCTGAGCCGGCGCCGTGCCGCCGATGTGATTGCGCGAGGCCAGTGAACCTTCCACGGTCAACACGGCAAAGACATCACTTTCTACCTGCGGACAGAAGGCGCGGAGTTCGTCCAGCGTCAGTTGCGGCAGATCGACACCCTTGGCTTCGGCGGCCTTCACCGCATGACCAACGGCTTCGTGCGCATCGCGGAAGGGCAGGCCCTTCTTGACCAGGTAGTCGGCGAGGTCGGTGGCGGTGGCGAAGCCCTGGGTCAGCGCGGCCTTCATTGCTTCCGGCTTGACGGTGATACCGCCGGCCATGTCGGCGAAGATGCGCAGGGTGTCGGTGACCGTGTCGACGGCATCGAACAGCGGCTCCTTGTCTTCCTGGTTGTCCTTGTTGTAGGCCAGCGGCTGGCCTTTCATCAGGGTCAGCAGGGCCGTCAGGTGGCCGTACACGCGGCCGGTCTTGCCGCGCGCCAGTTCCGGCACGTCGGGGTTTTTCT